>CAYXTJ010000082.1:0-9840 GCA_964467715.1 uncultured Sphingomonadaceae bacterium | reverse complement strand
AGTCCCAGTGCGGCTGCGGCCGCGAGATAGGTGCCAAACTTCATAAAAAATATCCTCTCAAGTGAATTCGTCTGCGGTTGCCGATCCCCATTCCGCAAAGTGCGGGCCAGCAGATCGACCAAAGTGGATTTTGCGAAACCAAAAATGTCTCGGCAGTCGAGTTCCCAGCCTTGGGCAGGGACTCAACCGACTTGCAGACGAACCGTGCATCAGTTTCCATGAACTGAGCCTGAGTCCCTCGATGTAGTAACGAGAGTTACGGGATTCAGCCGTTTTCGGCAGCCCGGCGTTGCGGGCGTCCACCACGCCTGCCGCCCGGTTTGCCGCCCCGGCGCTGGCCATCACCGCGCGACTTGCCCGCTGGCGATACCTTCACATCGGGGTTGCGGCGCGGCGTGGGGTTGCGGCCCCGCTGGCGACGGTTGCGGCTGCCACCTTCACCATCACGGGAATCGTCCGAATGTTCCGCACCGGTGCCCTTGCGGGCCGGCTTGGGCAGGCGCGCAGCCTGCGCCACGAAGTCCTTCGGCAGCGGGAACGGATCGGGATCGACACCCGTCAGGCGGCGGATATCGCGCAGATATGCCTTCTCGTCCGGCGCGCAGAAACTGATCGCAAGACCACTGCGACCGGCGCGCGCGGTGCGGCCGATGCGGTGGACATATTGTTCGGGCACATTGGGCAGTTCGAAGTTGAACACGGCAGACACGCCGGGCACGTCAATACCGCGCGCGGCGATATCGGTTGCCACCAGCACGGGGGTGCGGCCGGCGCGGAAGCCGTCCAGCGCGCGGGTGCGCTGGGCCTGCGTCTTGTTGCCGTGGATGGCAGCAGCCTCGATCCCTGCGGCCACGAGGTGGCGCACAACCTTGTCCGCGCCGTGCTTGGTGCGGGTGAAGACGAGGCAGCTTTCGATCTCGCTGGTGGACAGGCCCTTCTGCAGGGTCAGCGTCAGCAGCGCCTGCTTTTCCTTCTGTTCGATATAGGTCACGAACTGGTCCACGCGTTCAGCCGTGGTCGACTGCGGGGCCACTTCCACCTTTACCGGATTGGTGATGAACTTTTCGCCCAGACGAGCGATTTCATTGGGCATGGTGGCGGAGAAGAACAGGCTCTGGCGCTGCTTGGGCAGCATGTTGGCGATGCGGGTAAGCGGCTTGATGAAGCCGAGGTCCATCATCTGGTCCGCCTCGTCGAGTACAAAGATTTCGACGTGGTCGAGCTTCAGCGCCTTCTGTTCGACAAGGTCGATCAGGCGGCCGGGCGTGGCGACCATGACATCGCAGCCGTTGACGAGGTTCTTGATCTGCTTGGGGATGGGCACGCCGCCGAACACGCATTGCACCGACAGGTTCAGAAAACGGGCATAGCCGCGCATGTTGTCGGCAATCTGTGCCGCGAGCTCGCGGGTGGGGGATAGCACCAGCATGCGACAGGCGCGCTTCTGGAGCACGGTGCCGCTCTGAGCGAGGCGATGGAGCGAGGGCAGCGCGAAGGCCGCCGTCTTGCCGGTACCGGTCTGCGCGATACCGAGCAGGTCGCGACCTTCAAGCAGGGCAGGGATCGCCTGGCGCTGGATGGGGGTGGGGTCCGCATAGCCCTTGGCTTCAAGGGCGCGCAGGATAGGCTCGGCAAGGCCGAGTTCAGAGAAATAGGACATGAAAATCTTTCGTCACTTTACGTGCGCACCGGATGGATTCCGGGCGCGGAATGGGGGCCTTTTCGGCGACCCAAGCGTGACACGGGAAGCTTTGGCAGAAAGGACTGTGAGCCGGTGCCGGTCCGTCTTCCCGTTGGAATGGGAGAGGCTCACGCTTGCTACCGGTAACGCGACGAATTCGCGCCAGTCGCAGCGGCATTTAGTCTGGTTTCGCCAGAAAGCAAGCTAATTGGGCTACGGCCTTATGCGGCGTTCAGTGCTCACCCACGGTGAACCGCATGAAGAAGCCGTTATTCTTCGGGTCCGGGATTTCGGAGGTGATCCCGTAGTATGCCGGCTCGAGGTAGAGCTTGAAGTAGCCTGTGGAACCTTGCGGCATATCATGGATGCCACCAACGAAGCGCGCGGGGGCGGGGGTCTGCTGGCCATCGACCGGGAAGAAATCCACCCACCTGGCGGCAGATGCTATGTCTGTGTCTGGATCGATGCAGAAGACCTGCACGTCATGGCCCACGAAATTGTTGTAGAGGCGCTGCTCGGCGAAAATTACCCGCACCGAGTTCTCTCCGGCATTAAAGGCTCCGTCCGTGCGTTCAAAGCCCGCGTTGGAGATCGACAGTGTAACATTGGAATCGGGTTCAGCCATGCCACCGTCTTCGGGCAGGACCGTCAGCGGGAAAACCATGCCGAATTGACCCGGGACCGGGTTGTAATTGTGCTGCACGCCGTTGGTCTTCACATAGCATTCGACGATGTAGTTGCCCGGTTCGAGGTACATCGTCGCTTCGCCGGTCACGCCGTCTGACATCATGCCGGGGCCACCCAGCCATTCAAGATCAGCAACCCATGCGGGCATGGTGGCAGCAATTTCCGCGGCCTTTTCCAGATCGCCTTCGATGGCCGCGGTCAGGCTGGCCTGGATGGGAGCGACGACTTGTTCATCGACCATTTCTGCGGTGATCCCGTCAGGCAGGCGATAGACAAGCGCGTGGTGCGTCATCCCGCCCGTTGACCACGCGGATCGTGGTCCAGCCGGACTTGATCGCGTCAGGACCAACGAAGGACATGCCCTCGACAGCCAGTTCCAGCACGTTTTCGGTGGATGCCGGTGCTTCTTCTGCTGGTGAGGAACAGGCCGAAAGCCCGGCCATGAACGACAATGCGATGAAGATCTGCTTCAATTTGCTTCCCCCCGGATGCCGAATGCACAGGCAAGAATGCACGTCATCCGCGAAGGTGCAAATTGCGCGCCTGAAAGTCAGCTGGCCAGTTCGGCTTCCAGCAGTTCCTCCACCCGCGCGCGATCCGGGAAGCCCTCCGCGATCCACTGGCGTTCCACGGCCTGCAGCACGCGGGCGACTTCCGGGCCTGCGCCCACGCCACGCTGGACGATTTCGCCGCCTTTCAGGGGCAGCACGGGGATTTCCCAATCGGTAACGGGGGCAGGGTCCTCGCCTGCCAGCAACAGGCGGTCACGCGCGATGGTGAGGCCGTGGCGATAGGCGAGCGCGCGAGGCGCCTTGGCATCTTCGGCACAGCGTTTAGCCACGAGGCCGAGATATTTGCGCTGCTCCTTCGACAGTTTCAGCCGTGCCGCGACCTTTTCCGCCATTTCGCGGTTGGCGGGCAGCAGCGCGGCCATGCGGCGCAGGGCATGGGGCTGCGTTTCGAGGTGGTGTTCGTGTTCGAGCAGGTGTTCGAGTGCCATCACCTCGTCATCGCCCGCTTCGGGCAGCACCACCTGCAACACACCAAGGTGCACCATGCGGGTGATCGCGTGGGCCGGATCGAGCAGGCCCAGCAGGTTGAGCATTTCCATCGCCACACGCTCGCGGCTGAGGCCCTTGAGAGTGCTCGCCAGCTCCTCACACGCCTCTTCCACCTCGCGATCGACCTTGTAGCCGAAGCGCGCGTTGAAGCGGAAATACCTGAGGATGCGCAGGTGATCCTCGCGGATGCGTTCGCGCGCGTCGCCGATGAACTTCACCCGCCGCTCTTCCATGTGCAGCAGGCCGCCGAAATAGTCGAACACCTCCAGCGTCACCGGATCGGCATAGAGCGCGTTGATGGTGAAATCGCGCCGCGCGGCATCGTCCTTCCAGTCCTCGGCATAGGATACGGTGGCGCGGCGGCCATCGGTGGAAACATCGTGCCTGAGGGTGGTGATCTCGACATTGCCGTGCGGGCGAATGGCGGTGACGGTGCCGTGCTCGATCCCTGTGGGAACGGTGCGGATGCCCGCTGCGTCGCACAGTTCCACGACTTTCTCGGGACGGTGCGTGGTGGCCGCATCCACATCTGCCACGTCATTGCCCATCATCGTGTCACGCACCGCGCCGCCGACCCAGCGGACGTTCTCCGCCCCCAGCGCCGCGACCAGTTCGGCCAGGTCTTCGCGCTGCGTCCAGTCAGCCTTGGGGAGGGTAGTGGGCATCAGAGGAGTTCCTGCCATGCGAGGCGGTGGGAGAGATTGCTAAGTATGCCGCCGGTAATGCCCCAGATGCGGTATCCCTGCCAGTTGATCTCGACATAGGGGCGCTCGATCCCGCGGAACAGGCCTACTTTCTGTTCGTGGTTCGCTGGGTCCAGCAGATAGCGCAAGGGTGCCTCGAACCAGCTGTCCACCTCGCGCGGATCGGGGCGGATCGGCAGGTCCGGCGGGATCACGCCGAGCACCGGGGTGAGGTCAAAACCGGAGCCGGTGGAGAATTGCGCCGCTTCGCCCACCACGCGCACATCGGAGGGGGAGATGGAAAGTTCCTCCTCCGCTTCGCGCAAGGCTGCTTCTATCGCGGTTTCGCTGGGTTCCAGCTTGCCGCCGGGAAAGGCGACCTGCCCGGGATGGCTGGCCATGGTCATGGGCCGCTGGGTCAGGATCACGCCCGGCTCCGCACGCTCTGTCACCGCTATCAGCACGGCGGCAGCGCGCCGTTCGGGCGGGATGAACTTGGAATCGTCGTGCAGGCCCTTGCCACCGATGTGCTGGGTGCGGGTGAACAATTCGCTCACCCGGTCGAACAGGGCGCTCATTGCGGGAACAGCGGGAAGGTTGCGCCTTGGCTGGTCACCGAAGGCACGCCGTCCACGAAGTCTGCCGCTTCGACCAGTTGCAGCCATGTCGAGCGGTTGATCCGCGCCTCGCAGCCGTGGCGCACGGCAAGGTAGATTGCGGGCGTTTCCGCATCGCCCTCTGCGCGCAAGGGGTTGTCGGGGCCGGCAAGCACCAGCTCGTCTGTGTTGAGGCGGAAGGCGAGTGCGCCGTCCTTTTCCAGCATGTCCACCGCCACGAAGGCCGCGTCCTCCACTGCAATCGGCTGGCGGCATTGCGGGGTCAGCAGTACGTGGCGAACGCTCTCCTCGCGCAGCAGCAGAGATGAGAAGGCACGCACCATGGCCGGGCGATTGATCGGCGTGCCGTCATGAAACCATGTGCCGTCTGCGGCGATGCGCATGCGGCTGTCGATTTCCTCTTCGGGATTCCACTTTTCGATGGGAGGAAGGCGGCGCTCTTCCAGCGCTTTGGCGATGTCGAACAGGGACATCTCGGCAAGCTGGGGTGGCGCATCATAGGGCATGGCCCCACAGATGCCACTTCAGGTCAGGAAGTCCAAGGCCCCAAGGTGCCTTCGCGGGGCAAAATGGCCGGATTTGCAGCACGGACCAGCAGCCTGTCCCGCTCGAAAGGGCCGGGCAGCTGCCATCCGCCGGTATGGTCGGCCGAAAAGCCGAAGCGGCCGTAATAGGGCGCATCGCCGATCAGCACTTGCGGCAGCGGGGCGCTGGCATCCAGCGCGCCGGTGAAGGCGAGCATCAGCGTGTGGCCGAAACCCTCGCTCTGCCGTTCGGGCACCACGGCCACGGGGCCGACCATGATCAGCGGGTGCGGGCGGCCTTGCGGGTCCGTCAGCGCAACAGGCCATGCCTGGATCGTGCCCACCAGCATGTCCTCGTCATCGAGCGCGGCGAAGCTCAATGCAGGCAGGTAATCGGTGCCTTCGCGCACCTTGTAGGCCGTCCTCTCCTGCCGCCCGGGACCGAAGGCCCGGTCTAGCGATTGCTCGACCAGTGCAGGATCAATCCCGTCGAGGGGAATCAGGGTGGCGGTGTCTGCGGACATGGAGGCGCGCCGATAGGGACCGGCGCGCCTCCATGCAATTGTTTCACGCGTTACTTGGCGCGTGGGCTCTGCGCTTATTCGCCAGCGGGGATGAGGCGGAGCAAGCGCCCTTCGCCGCCGTCTTCCACCACCCACAGCGCGCCGTCATCCGCCACAGCGATATCGCGCAGGCGGCGGGGGAAGGCATAGCGCGCTTCTTCGGTGGCGCTTCCGTCGCTGGCATCGGTTGCGATGCGCACGATGGACTGAGAGCCGAGGTTGGCGACGAGCAACTGCCCGTCCCAGTCCGCGAACATGTCAGCCGAATAGAAAACCATGCCGCCCGGCGCGATCACCGGGTTCCAGTAGATGGCGGGCTTCACGAAGCCGTCATCCGCGCTGTGGTCCTCGATCGGATCGCCATTGTAGTTCTCGCCATAGGAGCGGGTGGGCCAGCCATAATTGTTGCCGGGTTCCACCATGTTCAGCTCGTCACCACCGCGCGGGCCGTGCTCCAGCGCCCACAGCTGGCCGCCAGCGTCAAAATCGAGGCCGAGCATGTTGCGCTGGCCGTAAGACCAGATCTCCGCACTTGCGCCGCCCTTTTCGGCGAAGGGATTGCCATCGGCGGGCGTGCCGTCGAGGTTGAGGCGCACCACGGTGCCGAGGTTGTTCGACAGGTCCTGCGCGGGCGTTTGCTGCATCCGGTCGCCGCTGGAAATGAACAGGTGCGTGCCATCTGGCGAAAAGGCGATCCGGTGGCTGAAATGGCCGAAGCTTTCGATGGGAACGCTCTGCTGCCAGATCTGCTGGAAGTCGCTGATGGCACAGGCTTCCTCGTCGCAGGAGAAAGTGCCCATGCCCGCTGCGGCGCGCGTGGAAGCGCCTTCGTCAGGCTTGGCCCAGCTGAGATAGACCGTGCCGCTCGTCTCATAATCGGGGGCAAATTCCACATCGCCCAGACCGCCCTGGCCGCCATAGGCGACTTCAGGCAAGCCAGAGACATCCTTGGCCACGCCAGCGCGCGGATCGAAATATTTGGCGGAACCGGCCTTCTGGGTGATCAGCAGATTGCCGGTGCCCGGCTCCACCGCGATGCCCCAGCCTTCATCAAGGTCCAGCAGGGCTCCGGCGATGAAGGGGCTGCCGTCTTCCAGTTCCACCGGCTCACCGGCCGCAATCGGCGCGGTTTCCACATTGGTGGACGCGCCGCAGCTTGCGACCATCAGGGAGGCGGGGAATAGTGCACTCGTCAGGAATTTGCTTTTCATGTTGTCAGGAACTCCCAATCCTTCGTTCAGGTCCGCCCTGTCGCCCGCCCCGCTTGTGGCAGGGGTGGACGAGGCCGGTCGCGGACCTTTGGCTGGACCGGTTGTGGCCGCTGCAGTGATCCTGTGCAAGCCGGGACCTAAGGGCATAGGCGATTCCAAGAAGCTCACCGCAAAGGCGCGCGAGCGGCTGGAAGGCGAAATCCGCAGTCGCTGCGCCTTCGGCATCGGTGTCGTCGAGCCGGAGGAGATCGACCGGATCAACATCTTCGCCGCCACGATGAAGGCCATGACATTGGCGATGGACCGGCTGTGCGCCGCCGTGCAGGGCGAAGCGGACGAGGCGCTGATTGACGGCAACCTGACGCCCGAAGGCCGCTTGCCCGAATGGCGCTGGCCCGCCCGCGCCATCGTGGGCGGGGATGGCAAGGAAGCGGCCATCGGTGCGGCCTCGATCATCGCCAAGGAATATCGCGACCGGCTGATGGTGGAAGCCGCGCAACTCTATCCGCATTACGGTTGGGAAAGGAACAAGGGCTATGGCTCGAAGGAGCATATGGCAGCCCTTCGCGAACATGGCCCCACGCCGCTGCATCGCCGCAGCTTTGCCCCTGTCGCCCAGCTGGAGATGGAATTGTGAGCGGATTTACAGCGCGCGACGTGCCTGACCAGAAGGGCCGTACCATCCTCGTCACCGGGGCTAACAGCGGTATCGGTTTCGAAGCGGCCAAGGTGCTGGCGGAGAAGTGCGCGCGCGTGTTGCTCGGCTGTCGCGACGAGGTGCGCGGACGCTGGGCGGCCAAGCGGATCGAACGCGCGCACAGCCATGCGAAGGTGGAATGGCTGCCGCTAGACCTGTCAGATCTCGCCAGTGTGCGCGAGGCGGCCAAGCGGTTGCGCAAGCTGGATGTGCTGGTGAACAATGCAGGGATCATGCGCCCGCCGCTGGGGCACGCGAAGGATGGTTTCGAGCTGCAGTTCGGCATCAACCACCTCGGCCATTTCGCGCTGACCGGGCTGTTGCTGGAAAAGCTTGGCGGGCCCGACCCGCGGGTTGTCACCGTATCCAGCATCGCCCACCGGCGCGGGCGGATCGACTTTGCCAATCTTGATGGCAAGGCGGGCTACCAGCGCTCGAAATTCTACACCCAGAGCAAGCTGGCGAACCTGATGTTCACGCTGGAGCTGGACCGGCGGTTGCGGGCAGGGGGCTCACCGGTCAAATCCATCGGCTGCCATCCCGGTATCGCGGGGACGGGGCTGGGGCGGCACGGCCGGATCGATGCGTTGATCGAACCGGCGGGGAATCTGTTGTTCAATTCCTCCGAGCGAGGAGCCTTGCCGACGCTGCAAGCCGCCACCGATCCATCCGCGCAAGGCGGCGACTATTTCGGCCCGAAGCACCTGATGGAAATGCGCGGCGACAGCGCACCGGGCCGGATCGCAAGCCGCGCGCGCAACGAGGACGTGGCCCGGCGCTTGTGGGACGTGTCGGTAGAACTGACCGGCGTCGATCCGGGCCTTGCTGCGGCCTACCCGGCAAATGCGCCTGCCTTCAATTGGTCGATGTAGGCGCGGGCGAATTTTTTCCGCTTCGGCCGGGTCTGCCGGAATGCCGCCCTGTTCGTCAGACGCGGCGCCCAGTTCGTCGCGGCTGTTGACGCGGGGGAAGGGCACTTCGGGCACGTCCACGCCCAGGAAACTGCACAGCGGCTCCCAGCCCATCTTCGGGTGGAAATCGAGCAGGCGATCTGCGGGTAGCGTTTCCACCACCTCGCGGTTCCGCTTCACATACCAGTCGGTCATGAAGGCGCGGTCGGTCAGCTTTTCTCCAAAAGGGGCCAAAACCGCACCGTTCATCATGGTTTCGATGGGGGAGCCCGCCAGCGAATCCAGCATGCGCGGAGCAAAGATCGTCTCGCTGACGGAATCGAACCAGCTATCCGGATCGCGCGTGGTCAGCACTACCTTCGCGTCCGGGTAATAGGCGGCGAGTTCGCGCCAGTAGGTGGCAGACGGGTAATCGGTGCATGATGAAAACCCGTCGTAGATCGCGTCCCAGTCTGGGTTGCCCTAGACAACGTCCAGCCACAGCGGAATCTGCCGGCGGGCATTGGCGAAGACCTCGCTCATATGGTGGCATGGCCCGAAACCCAGCTTCTCCAGTGCGAACTTCATCGAGAATGTGGCGTTACGTCCAAGCCCTGCGCCGATCACTTCCAGTGCCATGATTTGTCCCCCCCCGATGACTGATCCGGGCAGGTTGCGGCAGCAAATGCGCGCCTGCAAGCTCAATCATTTCACAATCGAGTCCTTGCGGTCACACCCCATCATATCGAGTCCCCGAACACCGTGCAGACTCAATATCTTGTGCCGGACTCTTTTCGTTCCGCCTTAACCACATCCTGCCATGATGTGCCCTCGGAATAATTGGTGCTTGACCTCGGACTCCGCAGGACTCACCCTGTGGATAACTTCAGGGGGCTATTGGTTCATGGGTGAATTGACGAAGGTTCGGGCGGCGCCTGCCGCCAAGGCAAAGCGCGCCGTAAAGCCCGCTGTGCGCAAGGAGGACCTGCCTCTGGGGCAGATCATCCCGGGCGACTGCCTGGAAGCCATGCGCAAGCTGCCCGATGCCAGCGTGGACCTGGTCTTCGCTGATCCGCCGTACAACCTTCAACTGGGTGGGGACCTCAACCGTCCGGACGGCAGCCATGTCGATGCCGTGACCGATGACTGGGACCATTTCGACAGCTTTGCCCTGTACGACCAGTTTACCCGTGACTGGCTGATCGAGGCGCGCCGGGTTCTGAAGC
>CAYXTJ010000081.1:7800-9970 GCA_964467715.1 uncultured Sphingomonadaceae bacterium | reverse complement strand
TAGGAGCCAAGCTCGCTGTCGAGCAGTTCCGCGCGGGTCGCCTTGCCTTCTGCATAAAGCTGGCGGACGCGCTGCTTCTCCTTGTTGGAAACGCCAGAGGGCATCGGGCCGCTGGGCACGAAGATCGCGGGCTGATGGCCGAAACGCAGCGCCCCCATGAGGAGGCCTGGCACGATCTTGTCGCAAATGCCCAGCAGCAGCACGCCGTCATACATGGCGTGGGACAGCGCGATGGCCGTGCCCATGGCGATGGCATCGCGGCTGAAGAGGCTGAGTTCCATGCCCGCCTCGCCCTGCGTCACCCCGTCACACATTGCCGGAACGCCGCCAGCCACTTGCGCCGTGGCGCCCACTTCGCGGGCATAGATCTTCAGGCGCTCTGGATAGCGATAATAGGGCGCGTGAGCGCTCAGCATGTCGTTATAGGCGGTGACCACGCCGATATTTGGACCGGCATTGGTCTTCAGCGCCTGCTGGTCCTCCTCCGCCCCGGCAAAGGCATGGGCGAGGTTGGAACAGGAAACCATAGAGCGATCGGGCTGGTTCTCCGCCTCGTGCCGGATTTGCGCGAGATAGGCCGAGCGGCTTGCCTTCGAGCGCTCGATGATCCGGTCAGTCACCCGCTCAATGACAGGGTTCAGATTACTCATGCCAGCTTGCTCCGTCGCGTTCGGCCAGCGCGATGGCGGCAGACGGGCCCCAGCTGCCGCTGGCATATATCTTGGGCGTCACGCCTTCCTTGGCCCATGTCGCGCGGATCGCGTCGATCCACTGCCACTGTGCCTCCACCTCGTCACGCCGCACGAACAGCGTCTGGTCGCCTTCGATCAGGTCCAGCAGCAGCCGCTCGTACGCGATCCGGTGGTGCTTGCCGGTAAAGGCGTCGGGCATGGCGATATTGAGCGGCACGGGGCGCATCACCATGCCTTCCTGATCGATACCGGGCACCTTCGCCATCAGGGTGAAGGTGATGTTTTCCTGCGGCTGGATGCCGATCACCAGCTTGTTGGCGGTTAGCTTCGCGTCGGGGAAGATCGAGTGCGGCACCTGCTTGAACTGCACGATGATCTCGGTCACCCGCTCGTGCAGGCGCTTGCCGGTGCGCAGGTAGAAGGGCACGCCGCGCCAGCGCCAGTTGTCGACATGCGCCTTCAGCGCCACGAAGGTCTCGGTATCGCTGTCGCGGCCCAGTTCCTCGTCATATCCGGGAACGATCTGGCCCCCCGATGCACCGCCGCGATACTGGCCTGTTACGCTTTCCTCGGCAGAGACCGGGCGCAGCGCACGCAGCACCTTCACCTTCTCGTCTCGCACGGCGTTGGCTTCAAAGCTTGACGGCGGCTCCATCGCCACCAGCGCCAGAAGCTGCAGGATGTGGTTCTGCACCATGTCGCGCAGCGCGCCGGAGCCGTCGTAATATTCCACGCGGCTTTCCAGCCCCACGGTCTCGGCCACGGTGATCTGTACATGGTCGATATATTGCGAGCGCCACAGCGGCTCGAACATGATGTTGGCAAAGCGCAGCGCGAGCAGGTTCTGAACCGTCTCCTTGCCCAGATAATGGTCAATGCGGAAAATGCGGCTTTCTGGGAAGGCCGAGGCCACCGCGTCATTGATCTCGCAGCTGGAAGCCAGATCGGTGCCCAGCGGCTTCTCAAGGCTGATACGCGCACCGTCGCCGGCGAGGCCTGCTGCTTGCAGGCCTTCGATGGTGGGCTTGAACAGGCTGGGTGCGGTGGACAGGAAGATCGCCAGATCCTCGCCCGGGCCAGCCTTCTCTGCCAGATCGTGATAACCTTCCGGCGTGGTTACATCCAGCTGCTGGTAATGCAGTCGGTTGAGGAAATCCGCCACACCGCCGCGCCGCTCTGCCGGGAGGAATTTCTCCAGCGCCGAGCGCGCGAAATTGCGGAACTCGCTGTCCGACATTTCGGAGCGGGCGGTGCCGACAATCCGCAAATCCTCCGCGACAAGGCCTTCTGCATGCAAGGCACACAGGCTCGGCAACAACATGCGCTGCGACAAATCCCCGGTCGCCCCGAACAAGAGGAGGGTATGCGCCTTGTTGCTCATGCATCTGTCCTGTTTATCGCGTGGATCAGACCATCCTACGCCTATTATGCTGCACCGCAATAGTCGCGATTCTGCATAGGTATGCAGCCACGATCAA
>CAYXTJ010000081.1:0-7700 GCA_964467715.1 uncultured Sphingomonadaceae bacterium | reverse complement strand
GGGGCATAACAGCTTACATAGCGCGCCGGGATCGTCGCGGCGCGGGCGAAGGCGACCATGACATGGGGGGCGCGGCAGATGCCGCGACGCTGAACGAAAGTGTCCGTCGCAGTGGTGTGGGCGTTGCTGCTGCCCGGTTCATAAGCGATTTCCTCACCGATCCAGCGGCACATCTCGGCAATCTTTGCACCGCCCTGCAATTCGCCGAAGCGCGATTCCACGAAGCTCTGCATCCTGTCCGCCTGGCAATAGCGGCTGTCGAACAGATATTGCACCGCTTCGCCGGGCAGGGCGTGCGGGTCCATCGCCTTCAATCCGGTAATGTCCGGCGCTTGCCGCTGAACCTCCACGCGCGCCTTTTAATCGACAATGATCTCGCCCTGGCTGCGCATCCAGATCCGCTCGCCGATATTCTCCTGCGCGGGCACGCGCGCCAAGTGCAGGGCGGGGCTCATCTCGCAATTGGCAGACAGGACGGACTGCTCCGGCAGGTGCGCCACCGCGAACTGCAGCAGGCTGTCACCGGGTCCATCGAAGCTGAACGAAAAGCGGGCGGAAATATCGAGTGCCATATGCGAGGCCCAATGCGCCAGAAGCGCAAAGTTTCCTAGCGGCAAATTTCCGGCCTAGTCGCCGCTGACATGGGCGACCACCTGTCGCCGGTGCGGATGGCGGCGATGCTCCGCCAGATAGATGCCCTGCCATGTGCCAAGCGCCATGCGGCCATCGACCACAGGGATCGCCAGCGATGCCCCGGTCAGCGCGCTGCGGATATGGGCGGGCATGTCATCCGGCCCTTCGTCATCATGCTCGTAACCGGCATTTTCGGGCGCGACCATTTCGAACCAGCGCAAAATATCGCGCTGCACGGCAGGCGTGGCGTTCTCGTTGATCAGCAGGCTGGCAGAAGTGTGGCGGCAGAACAGCGTGACGAGGCCGGTCGATACGCCGGTGCTCGCCAGCCAGCGGGCAACTTCGTCGGTAAACTCGTTGAGCGACTTGCCATGGGTGGCAATGGTGAAGCTGTGCGTGTGATGCGGCATCACGCCAGCATAGCCAAGGCCGGGCCTGCGGGCGAGGGGGCTGGCACTTTCCTACAGCCACCATGAGCAAGCAGGAAGGGCATGGCTCTTTCCCACCAGTTCATCGCCACCATGCCAACAATGGCGGGCGCAATCCGCCAGCATCCGGTTGAGCGGAATTCCTGCTCAAGAACCGTGTTCCATGTGTTCCATCATTCAGATGGAGCGGGCGCTTTACGAACGGATTACACCGAACAAATCGTGTGCGTCGGCCTCTTCGACTTCGACATTCACGAAGTCGCCCGGCTGCAGGTCTGCGGGAACATTACGCAGGTATACCGCGCCATCGATTTCCGGCGCGTCGGCCTCGCTGCGGCCCGTGGCGCCCACGTCGCCATCCTCGTCAGGCTCGCCCACCTCGTCAATGATGACGGGGATCGTGCGGCCCACCTTGGCTTCCAGCTTGGCGGCGCTGATCTTTTCGGTCAGCGCCATCACACGGGCGAAGCGTTCTTCCTTCACGTTTTCCGGTACATGGTCTGGCAGGGCGTTGGCCTGCGCGCCTTCGACCGGTTCGAAGCGGAACGCGCCGACGCGGTCGAGCTGGGCCTCTTCCAGCCAATCGAGCAGATATTCGAAATCTTCTTCGGTCTCGCCGGGGAAGCCGACCACGAAGCTGGAACGGATTGCGATATCCGGGCAGATCTCGCGCCACTTGACGAGGCGTTCGAGCACCTTGGCCTCGTTCGCCGGGCGCTTCATCGCCTTCAGTACCTTCGGGCTGGCGTGCTGGAAGGGGATGTCGAGATAGGGCGTGATCAGCCCTTCGGCCATCAGCGGGATCACCTCGTCAACATGCGGATAGGGGTAGACATAGTGCAGCCGCACCCACGGCGTTTCGCCTTGCGGGGTGCGCAGCTGGCCAAGCTCGCGCGCCAGATCGGTCATGTGGGCGCGCACGGGGTGGCCCTTCCACTCGCGCTCCTCATGGCGGGTATCGACGCCGTAAGCCGAGGTGTCCTGGCTGATCACCAGCAGTTCCTTCGTGCCTGCGGCGACGAGCTTTTCTGCCTCGCGCAGCACGGCATCCACGCGGCGGCTGGCCAGCTTTCCGCGCAGGTCCGGGATAATGCAGAAGGCGCAGGAATGGTTGCAGCCTTCGGAAATCTTCAGATAGCTGTATTGGCGCGGGGTCAGCTTGATCATCTCGTCCGATGGCTGCGGAACGAGATCGATGAAGGGCCCTTGCGATGGCGGTGCGGCCTCACGCACGGCCTTCACCACATCCTCATACTGGTGCGCGCCGGTGATCGCCAGCACGCCGGGATGGCGGGCACGGATCAGTTCGGCCTCGTCACCCATGCAGCCGGTCACGATGACGCGGCCATTTTCGGCGATGGCTTCGCCGATGGCATCGAGGCTCTCTTCCTTGGCGGAATCGAGGAAGCCGCAGGTGTTGACCAGCACCACGTCTGCGCCCTCATAGTCAGGCGACATGGCATAGCCGTCTGCCCGCAGGCGGGTGAGGATGCGTTCGGAATCGACCAGCGCCTTGGGGCAGCCCAGGCTGACCATGCCGACCTTCTTCTGTTCTGGTATCGTGCTTGCCATGGCGCGCGCCACTACACCTGCGCGAAGCTTTGCGCTAGTCTCCCCGGCGGGACGGAAATTTTGGGAGTGGGATGATGGGACCGGTAAACTGGCTGGCGGTGGTGCTGGGCGCGGTGGCGTTCTTCGGTGTGGGTGCGATCTGGTACAGCCTGCTGTTCGGCAAGGCATGGCAGCGCGAGAGCGGGATGACAGACGAGAAGGTGGCGAGCGGAAATATGCCGCTGATCTTCGGACTGTGCTTCCTTGCCGAACTGGTGATCGCGTGGATGCTAGGCCACCTGATCGCGCGGACCAATCCGGCACCGCATGTGATCATGATGTTCGCAGTGGGGTTCGGTGCCTTCGTGATGACGCCCGCGATCGCGATCAACTACCTCTATCAGCGGCAATCGCTGAAGCTGTTCCTTATCGGTGCCGGGCACTTCATCGTCGGCATGGCCGTGATGGGCGGTGTGTTCGTTCTGCTCGGCTGAGCAGGCGTCAGCTGGCGATCTCGTCCTTCTGTGCGGGCACTTCGGTGGGGCGGATTTCGACGATGATATCGCCTTCCTGCAGCATTCCGGCCTCATCTTCCCAGAAGCCGCGGGCGCTACCGTTGCGATAGACGCGCAGGCCCTTGCCGCCAGTGGTGAGGTCCGCCAGCGACTTGCCGACTTCCTCGGGCCGCACCGGTCGTTCGATAAGCTGGACGCGCCCGGTGACCGAAGCAAGGTCGGACAGGTATTCGGAGATATGCGCACCCTGCGCGCTGCCTGCCAGCAGAAGGCCGGTAAAGCGCACGGGGTTGATCACGTTGTCGGCGCCAGCCTGATGGGCAAGGATCTCGTTATCGGATGCGCGCACCACCACACTGATCGGCACGTTGGGCGCAAGGTGGCGTACGGTCAGCACGATTAGGATACTGGCATCGTCGCGCCCGGCGGAAACCAGCACAGTTTGTGCTTCGGCGATCCGAACCGCCATCAGGCTGTCATCGCGCGTGGCATCGCCTTCGATCACGTTGCAGCCCAGCTCTTCGGCCAGTTGCAGGCGTTCCTCGCTCGGGTCCATGACCACGATATTGCCGGGATCGGTGCCGCCATCGATCAGCTCGTGTACGGCTTCGGAGCCGGACACGCCGAAACCCAGGACCACGACATGGTCCGAAAGCTGGCTCTGGATGCGGGCCATGCGAAACTTCTCCCAGCTTCTCTTGATGATGAAATTATAGGCTGTGCCCAGGAAAATGAAGAGTACGGCAAAACGCACCGGTGTCATGATCAGTGCCTCGACCAGTCGCGATCTGTCGCTGACCGGAGCGATATCGCCAAAGCCGGTGGTGGTGATGGAGATCATGGTGAAATAGACCACATCCATGAAGCTGACGTGGCCATCGGCATTGTCCACCAGCCCGTCGCGGTCCCACCAGTGGATCAGCACCACCGTCATGATCAGCGTGAAGGCAAGGCCGAGGCGGATGCCGAGGTCGCCCCACACAGGCACGCGTGTTGCGCGCCGCAAGGGGCGAAAACCACGGCGGCGCGTGTCCCTCTTCCGGGCCTGTTTCCGCTCGCGACTCATGCCTCGAACCTCTCCGACAGGCTGCCGATGGCAGCGTGATTGGTGAGATCGAGTTGTAGCGGAGTTACAGAGACATAGCCATCGGCCACGGCTTCAAGGTCGGTGCCGTGATCAAGCGTGTGTTCCATCTCTTCCAGCCCGAACCAGTAATAGGGCCGCCCGCGCGGATCGCGCCCTTCGACTAGGCTGCCGCGGTCATAATCATGGAAGCCCTGCCGCACCACGCGCACGCCTTTCACCTCGTCCGGAGCCACGCCGGGAAAGTTGACGTTGATCAGCGAGCGCTTGGCCATCGGTGCATCCACCAGCACGCGCAGCACTTTCTCGGCCCAGCCTTCTGCAGCGTCGAACACAGACCCGCCGATGCGGCCTGCCACCATCTGCACCTGGCTCAAGGCAATGGCGGGAATGCCTGCCAGCGCGCCTTCCATCGCGGCGGAAATGGTGCCGGAATAGGTGATGTCGTCGGCGAGGTTTTCGCCGGCATTGATGCCGGAAATGACAAGGTCAGGCCGCTTGTCCGGGAACAGCTTGCGCAGCGCCAGGTTCACCGCATCCGTCGGCGTGCCGGTGACGGAGAAACGCTGGTTGCCATGTTCGCGCAGCCGCACCGGATGTTGCAGGGTGAGCGAATGGCCTGCGCCCGATTGCTCTTCCGCAGGCGCGCAGACCCAGACATCGGCAGACAGCTTGCTCGCAACAGCCTCCAGCAACTCCAGCCCCGGAGCGTGGATGCCATCGTCATTGGTGAGCAATATGCGCATCAGCTGGTGGGTAACAGCTTTTCCAGCCCGCCCATATAGGGCTTCAGGGCAGCAGGCACGGTGACCGAGCCATCCTCGTTCTGATAATTCTCCAGCACCGCCACCAGCGTGCGGCCCACGGCAAGGCCGGAGCCGTTCAACGTGTGCACGAAATCCGTCTTCTTCGCGCCGCCTTCCGGGCGATAGCGGGCGTTCATGCGCCGCGCCTGGAAATCGCCGCACCAGCTGATCGAGCTGATTTCGCGATAGGCATCCTGCCCCGGCAACCACACCTCGAGGTCGAAGGTCTTGCGTGCGCCAAAGCCCATGTCGCCGGTGCACAGCAGCACCTTGCGGAACGGCAGTTCCAGTGCCTTCAGCACCGCTTCTGCGCTGGCGACCATGTGCTCATGCTCGGCATGGGCGTCTTCCGGGCGGCAAATGCTGACCAGCTCCACCTTGTCGAACTGGTGCTGGCGGATGAAACCGCGCGTATCCTTGCCAGCCGCGCCGGCCTCGCTGCGGAAGCAAGGGGTGAGCGCGGTGAGGCGGATGGGCGAGGACAGGTCCTCGATAATCATCTCGCGCACCGAGTTCGTCAGGCTGACTTCGGCGGTTGGGATCAGCCAGCGGTCATCGGTGGTGCGGAACAGATCCTCCGCAAACTTGGGCAGCTGGCCGGTGCCGTAAACTGCCTCGTCCCGCACCAGCAGCGGCGGGGCGCATTCGGTGTAGCCGCGCTCGCCCGTCTGCATGTCGAGCATGAACTGCGCGATGGCGCGGTTGAGGCGGGCCATGCCGCCTTTCAGGAAGGTGAAGCGCGCGCCGGACATCTTGGCGCCGGTTTCGAAATCCATGCCTAGGGCAGGGCCCATGTCGGCATGTTCCTTGGGCGTGAAGTGGAAGGCTTGCGGCGTGGTCCAGCGCTCCACTTCCTGATTGTCGTCCTCGTCCGCGCCAACGGGCACGCCTTCTGCGGGCAGGTTGGGAATGGCCGCCAGCGCATCGTTCAGCGCCTTGGCCTTCACCCGTTCCTCTTCCTCCAGCGCGGGCATGGTCTGCTTCAGCTCTGCGACTTCGGCCCTCAGCGCTTCGGCATTGTCCTTGTCACCCTGGCCCATTGCCTGGCCGATCTGCTTGGAGGCATCGTTGCGGCGGCTCTGCATCTCCTGCAGGCGGGTGGTCAGCGCGCGGCGCTCCTCGTCCAGCGCCAGCAGGGTGGCAGCAACAGGATCAGCCCCGCGCTTGGCGAGGGCGGCGTCGAAAGCCTCGGGATTTTCCCGGATGGTGCGAAGGTCATGCATGGGCGCAGCCTATGCCTCCTCGCTGCATGGATTGTCCAGTAGGCTTGGCGGCTTGCAGAGCAGGGCTGATTGCCTATGTTGCATTGCGGTATCGATTTTGCGGCCATCAGGGGCGAGCGTTTGAGTGCCAACATGATCCAGCCACCACGTCGCCCGGTGCTGTCAAAGCAAATGCACCTGATTGAAAAGTGAGCGGGCGAGGTTAGGGCAGGCGTCATGCCCAGACCTCGTAAGTCCGACAGTCCGTTCCGCTACTTCAACTCTTCACCCGAGGTGATCAGGCTCGTGATGATGATGTACGTCCGCTTTCCGCTGTCGTTGCGGAATGTCGAAGACCTGCTGTTCGAACGCGGGATCGACATTTGCCACGAAACCGTGCGGTTGTGGTGGAACAGGTTTGGTCCGCTGTTCGCTGCCGACATCCGCCGCCAGCGGGTCAGCCGGATGAAGGGCTTTCGGCAATGGAAGTGGCACCTCGATGAGGTGTTCGTAAAGGTCAATGGCGAGAGGCACTATTTGTGGCGCGCAGTCGATCATGAGGGCGAGATCATCGAGAGCTATGTCAGCAGGAAACGGGATAAGGCTGCGGCTTTGCGCTTCCTGAAGAAGGCGCTGAAGCGGCACGGTAAGGCCGAGACGATCGTCACCGATGGATTGAAATCCTACCCTTCGGCAATGCGCGATCTGGGTAATCTGGAACGCCGCGAGATGGGCCGGGGGCTCAACAATCGAGCGGAGAACTCGCACCTGCCCTTCCGACGACGAGAGCGGGCAATGCTGCGGTTTCGACAAATGAAGTCGCTACAGAAATTCGCCTCGGTCCATGCCAACGTCCACAATCACTTCAATCTCGAACGCCACCTCATCGACAGAGAAACCTACAAAACCCGCCGCTTGGCCGCTCTGGCCAAGTGGCAGTCGCTCATGGCCTAACCTGACGCCTGGAAAGGGAGAGCTTCGCCGATCGGAGACAAGTTGCGATTAGACTGACAGCACCTCCCGGTCGAAGGCGAGCCGTTGCCCCGCTTGGACAAAGGGTTTGCAGGAGATCGATATTATCGGGCATGAGCCGGAAAACAGAACATGGATCCAGCTTGTCGAAAAAGCCCACCAGAACACGCGTGACTTCATTCGATGTGGCAGAGCGTTCGGGCTTTAACCAGTCGACCGTGTCACGAGCGCTGAACGGCGATCCCTCGATCAGGCCGGGCACCCGGCTGCGCATCGAGCAAGCAGCCAAGGAACTGGGATATCGCATCGACAGCCAGGCAGCGCGTTTGCGCACCGGAAAGACAGGGACAGTTGCAGTGGTCGTCATCGCTCGCGAGGGCGGAAGCGTTACGGAAATCAATCCGTTTCACTATTCCCTGCTCGGCAATGTGTGCGCCGCAGCGTCTGCCCGGGGTTACCAGTCGCTGGTCTCTTTCCAGTCGAGCAGGAGCGACCTCTATTCGGACTTC
>CAYXTJ010000080.1:0-10203 GCA_964467715.1 uncultured Sphingomonadaceae bacterium | reverse complement strand
TGATCATCGCGGCATCCCACAGGCCCATGCGGTGGTTTTGCGCACCACCCATCTTCGTGGCGTATTTCTCGAGCACGCGCAGGCCGGGAATGGTCTTGCGGGTATCCAGCAGCACGCAGTCGGTCTCGCCCATGGCGTCAACATATTGCCGCGTCATGGTGGCGATGCCTGAGAGGTGCTGCACGGTATTCAAGGCGCTGCGTTCGGCCGTCAGCATGGCGCGGGCATTGCCGGACAGGCGCATCAGGTCAGATCCGGCGGGCACGGACTGGCCTTCTGCCACCAGCACCTCGATCTCCATCTCGGGATCAAGCGCGCGGAAGAAGGCCTCTGCCACCGGCAGGCCCGCCACCACGATGGCATCGCGGCTGTCCATCGCGCCGGAAAAGCGTGCGCTGGCAGGAATGACGCTATCCGCCGTCACATCCTTGCCGCCTCCGGGCAAGCCCACGCCAAGGTCCTCGTCCAGAGTGGCGCGTACGAAAGCGGAAAGGTCGAAACCGAGGAGAGAAAACTGATCCATTCACGCTCAATGATACGGTTGCGCAGCAACCGCAAGCCCGACCGGGCGCCCGGACCGGGCCCGAAGCGAAGCGGAGGGATCAGCCGGGAGGAAGAACCCGCGGATGCGGGTTCGTGAAACAAATCAATGCACGAACCGCGCGACCACGTCGCGATAGGAGCGGCTCACCTTCACCTCCGCACCCGATTCCAGCACCAGGAAGCATTCGCCATTGGTGTGCGGGCGCACCTGGCGCACCTGATCGAGGTTGACGATGGTGGAGCGGTGCACGCGCTGGAAGCTGCGCGGGTCCACGCGGCGTTCAAGGTCCTTCATAGTTTCGCGCAGGATTAGCGAATTGTCGGCGGTGTAGATCACCATGTAATCGCCTGCAGCCTCGATCCGTTCGATCGAATCCACGTCCACGCGGAAGATCTGGCCCTTGTCCTTGATGTTGATGAGCTTCTCGTAGCGCGATGTGGAGGTATCCTGCTCGCCCGTATCGATGCTCTCGAGGCTTTCGGGGCTGACTTCGGCCAGCACGTCCTTGAGCTTTTCTGCCTCTTCGGCAGAGCGCTTGTCGGCAAGGCGCTGCTTCACGCGCTCGATGGTGTCAGCCAGCTTGGCCTCGTCCACCGGTTTCATCAGGTAATTCACTGCATTCGCCTCGAAAGCGCGGATCGCGTGTTCCTGGTAAGCGGTGACGAAGACGAACAGCGGCGGTTCCACTTCCATCACGCCCTTCACCACGGAGAAACCGTCAAAACCCGGCATCTGGATGTCGAGGAAGACAAGGTCCGGTTTCAGCGTCTTGATCGCGCGGATCGCTTCGCGGCCATTGGCGCAGGTTTCGATCACTTCGACAGCGGGGAAGGCCTCGAGCCGCAGTTGCAGGCCCTGAATGGCCAGCTTTTCATCATCGACGATAATGGTGCGGATAGTCATGATGTGCTTCCAATCGGCTGGGTGGACGAAGGTTCCCGTGAAATCGCGGGGTTTGCGACGGTTGGAGGGGACAGGGCGTCCTCTGGAGAGATTGCCCTTTCAAAGGGAATTTCAATGATCACGGTGAACCCGCCGCCGGCCGGGGTTCTGATCTCGAACAGGTGGTTTTCGCCATAGGCCTGCTGCAGGCGGCTCTGGATATTGGCGAGTCCCACGCCGGTGGAACTGGTGTTGTCGGTGGTGGGACTGTTCTCGATAATGTCGGTCCGGCGCGAGCCTTGCAGGCCGGGGCCGGTATCCGACACGGCGATGCGCAGCCTGTCCCCCACGACTTGCGCGGAAAGGGTGATCTGCGCGCCCTCTTCCAATGCGGATACGCCGTATTTGATGGCGTTTTCCATCAGCGGCTGCAGCAGCATGGAAGGGATGGTGGCGCGCGCCGCGGCGGGATCGATGCGGAACTCTGTGCGCAGCCGCTCCTCGAAACGCATCCGCTCGATATCGAGGTAGAGCTTCAGCGTCTCCACCTCCTGCGCCACCGAAACCTTGCCGCCCGGCTGCGTGACGAGCGTGTGCCGCAGGAAGCTGGACAGACGGGTGAGCATGGCATTGGCCGGCTCTGTCTGTTTCAGAAGCACCAGCGTGCTGATGGAATTGAGCGTGTTGAACAGGAAATGCGGGTTCAGCTGGTAACGCAGCATCGCCAGCTGGGCAGTGGTCGCCTGCGCCTTCAGTCGCTCCAGCCTGTCGTTCTGCTCTTCCACCTGCAGGAAGAAATTGATCGCGTAATACAGCGCTGACCATGCACCCAGCAGGGTCAGGTCAAGGTAGAACACGCCCAGCACCAGGCTGGTGAAATTGGCCTCGCTGGCATTGGGCCTGAGGCTGATGGTCCAGGCGTTGATGGTGGCGGCGATGGCCACGGCCACGGCCAGCACGATCGCGGTTGCGCCCCATGTCACCAGCGGGCGGCGATTGATCAGCTGGGCATAGACCACCGAAAGGATGAGGCTGATCGAGAAACCGGCAATGGTGGCGATCAGCACCGAAATCAGCTCTTCCGGCGGGCGGCCGTTGGCGATCGAGCTGGCGACGCGCAGCAACATTGCCCCGCCCCAGCCGATCATCTGCAAGCGCCAGAAGGCGCGGTTCTTGTCCGCGAAGAAGGGCGTGGGCTCGAATGGCAGGGCAGAGGCGCTGCCATTGCTGTCCGGCTTGGCCTTGCGAGGCGAGATGAAGTTCAAGAGCGCCATGGTGGTGCCCTCTTCCTATCAGGAATCGCGCGCTTCGGCGATTGCCCTGCCGATGGCATCCGCGCCGACTGCGCCATTGAGCGCCCTGTTGCCCACGATCCATGCGGGGGTGCCCGAAATGCCAAGGTTGCGGGCAAGGAAGACATTGTTCTGCAACTGCGCATCGAACATGCCGGTGGCGATGGCGCTGCGGGCCTGGTCGAGGTTCAGCCCCGCCTGAACGGCAGCGGCCTCGATGCTCTCCGCACTGACCTGTCCCTGCGCGAACATCGCCTCGTGGAACTGCTGGAACCTGCCCTGTTGCGCCGCTGCGAGCGCCATGCGCGCAGCATCTGCGCTTTCGGGTGCGAGGATGGGATATTCGCGGATCACCACGCGCAGATCCGGGTTTGCCGCAATCAGGCGGTTCACATCGGCTACGCTGGAACGGCAGAATGTGCAGGCATAGTCGGTAAACTCGACCAGCGTGATCTCACCATCGGGATTGCCCAGCACGGCGCCGGGGAAGGGGGTTTCCAGCTCGCTGCGCAAGGGCTCGATTCGGGCGAGCATGTCGCGCCGTTGCAGCTCTTCCATCGCTTCGGGCAGGACTTCGGGATTGGCCAGCAGGTACTCGCGCGTCTGGCTGTCGCCCAGCCCGGAAAGCGAGAAGATGGCGGCACCGGCAAAGCCGGCGATCAGCGAAATGAGGACAGTGGCAAACCAGCGCATGGACCGGACCTATTACCGATCTTCCATGCGTTCAATCATGTCGCGCGCTTCAATTGCGACATCCTGTGCACGAATCCAGTCCGGCGTGCCTTGTGGCAGGCCCGCTTCGGCGGCACGCGCGCTCATCAATGCGGCGCGCGGGCTTCCGCTCATGATCTGCTGTTCGGCGCTGGCGAGCTGGGCGCGCGGGATATCGCCGCGCTGACCATAGACCACGCCGAGCTGGTACCAGGCGAAGGGATTGCGATGGTCCCGCCCCACGGCGGCGCGCAAGACATCTTCCGCCTCGGACAGGTATGACGGATCCTCCGTAGCGATCAGCGCGTGGCCCAGCATGGGCGCGATCAGCGGATCGGAATTGGTCAGTTCTACCGAGCGGCGGAGGGGCGCAAGCGCTTCCTCCGGACGGCCCGATTCGAGCAGGATCTGGCCCTTAAGCTCCAGAAAATAGGGGTTGTCCGGCTCCATCGCGAGCAGCGCGTCTGCCTCTGCCAGCGCCAGGTCGATCTGCGCATCCTTGTGATAGGCATAGGCGCGGGCATAGCGGGCGGAGGCATCGGTCGTGCTCGGCGGGAAGGTGGTCAGCGTCCGCTCAGGCAGGGTCTGGAAGCCGTAAAGCTTGGCCTTCACCCGGCGGAAGCGGCTTTCAAGGTCAGGGTCGAGCGGGGCATCCCACGCCGCGTCAGCCTCGAAATCGCCGCGCAGCACGGCGATCCGATTGCCAGACATCGGATGGGTGCGAGCATATTCGAAATCATCGTCCTGGCTGATGCCGCGGCGGAATTCGAAAGCCTGCAGCTTGCGGAAGAATTCAAGGCTGCCACGTCCCGAAATCCCGGCGCCGGAGAGATATTCCACGCTTGCGGCATCGGCGCTGGCTTCCTGGTCGCGGCGGAAGGAAAGGTAATTGCCCACCGCGACCTGCTGGCCCAGTGCCATCACGCCCATCGCGGCCTCGCCACCGCCAGCGAATGCCGCGGCAATGCCTGCCAGAGTGGACAACAGGGTTATGCGGGTGGCGTTTCCTGCCCCTTCGGAATGGCGGATGATGTGGCCGCCGGTAATATGGCCCAGCTCGTGTGCGAGCACGCCCTGCACCTCGTTGGCGGTGTCCGCCTCGTGGATCAGCCCGGTGTGGACATAGATGCGCTGCCCGCCTGCGACAAAGGCGTTGATAGACCTGTCATCGATCAGCACGACCTCCACCGCACCTTCGCCAAGCCCGGCCGCTTCGGCGAGGGGATTGACCATGTCCTGCAACAGCTTTTCGGTTTCCGCGTCGCGCAGAATGCTCTGCGCGGCAGCAGGCTGGGCGCTGGCAAGAAGCAGCACCGCGGCCGCAAGAATATGAGACAGAATACGCATGCGTCCTGCTTGCTAGCGCTTCAGCCCCTGAACGGGAACTGAAGACTGGCAGGACGTGCGCGTTTCGCGGCTGGCGTCAGCCCAGTAGGCTGCGGGCAGCGCGCTCCACCATGGCGACATCGCGCGGGACTTCACCCAGCAAAACTACTTCGCCATCTTCGGTGCGACGGACCATCACGAGAGCGAACTCGTCACCATTGCGGTCAATCGCCGCGATCGGGCGCGGGTCCATGGCGCGCAGCTTGCGGGCGATGGACTTGCGCGGGCCGCTGGCGGCCTCTGCCACCGGCTTGCCGCTTTCGGTGCGGCGCAGGCGGCGTTCTTCGTGAACCACGCCCTTCAGGCCGCCATCGGCCTTGCGCAGGAAATCTGCCAGCATGCCCTGTTCCAGGCCGATGCGCTGGGCATGGCCAAGCGCTGCGGCATATTCGGTGAGGCGGGTCTTGTCGTAGTCGACGCCGAAAACCAGCTTCACCACTGGGGTCATCGGGGCGCGTTCCTGCACCGAAAGGCCGGCGTCTTCCACCAGTTCGGCAAATTCCTGCGGCTCGGCAGCGGCAGCAAGCGCGAAGTCGTAAGCCCGGCCGATTGGGTCATACAGCGCGTTGCGGGTGCGGTCCTCGCTGGTGCGGGCAAGCTGCGCGAATTCGCGGGCAGAGGCGAGATAATCACCCAGCCCCATCGCGTTGCCTTCGGCAGCGGCAGACAGAGTATCTGCCGGTTCTTCCAGCCCGAAAGACGGGCGCGGCAAATTGTCGAGAATGTCGTGGTCTGGCCCGGCATCAAGCGCGCCGGGGCCATCGGCCCAGTCCGCCATCGGCAGCGAGGGACGAATCGCGGGCTTTTCCTCAAGCACCTTGTCCATTTCCAGCAGCAGCTCGTCCGTCTGCGCCTGGGCGGCCATTTCCTTCCAGTTGATGACGCCGAAGATGTAATCGATCGTCTCGTCGTCGCTGGAAAACGGCAGCAGGATGCCACGGTAAAGGATGGTCACGCCGCGCTGGTTGACGAACTCGGCCTCGAAACCGATCGGGGCCTGGTTCGCCAGGATCTGCATGTAATGGTCGGTAATGCGGCTCAGCAGCGAGCGGGCCGGAACGTCGGACAGTCGCGAAATTGTGCTCGCGTCCGCATCGCATTCCTCGGCCAGCCTTTCGCCAAGGAAGGAAATCGCCGGATCCTCGATGCCGTGGCTGAAATCCAGCAGAACGCCGTTCGGGCCGAAGTCGGGGATGGAATTGGGATCAAGGTCGTCGACATGCGGCATCGCCCGGTCACCGAGCATGCTGGCCCAGAAATTGTAGGCGCGCACCTGCAGCCGGCGTTCGTCTGCCCCGATCTGCGGCAGCAGCACGTCATCGGTGCTCTCGTCATCGACGGAATAGCCATCGGACCCGTAGGCCGTGTCTCCATATTCGCCGCGCAGATTTTCCATGAACCCTTGAACCCCTTGAACTTTCTTCGGGGCCCTTTTGGCGTGACGTGGTAAATATTCCGTAAAGTTGTGCCATTTGGCACGGTGACGTCATGGCGGCAATTTGTCCGCATATGCGGAAAACGGCACCGGGCCGGTGCCGCAACGCTTCAGCCGGGCTGAACCAGACGCTAGAGCATGTAGCGCATCTTGATCGTCTGGCTGACGGGGCTGGCACCGACAGTGAAGGCCGCATCCTCGAAATCGGGCGGGCCCATGCGCACTGCGGCATCGCGCGAAAAGCCAAATCCCTCGCGCGGGATCATCGACAGCGCACGGTCCGCGCGGCCGTTCTCGTTCTCGTCATGCAACAGGGCGATTGCATAGGTGCCGGGGCGCACGTTGTCGAAGCGCAGCACGATCTGGCCGTTTGCGGGCACGCTGGCGCGGTGCGAATCGGCATCGTTGCGGCAGCGCGGAAAGCGGTCCGGGTCCGCCGTCATGCAGGCCATCACCACGCCTTCATTATTGCGCAAGTTGGTTACGGTGATGCGCACGGTAGTGACACCTTCGGCAGAGATGGCCGGTGCAGCGGGAAGCGCGAGCGCCAGCGCGCCAGCCATCAGACCGAGCGCTGCGACAGCCCCTTGTCGGTGCCGCAAAGGCGATCCCAGAAACGAAAATACAGTCCGAAATTGCATAGATACTCATCATGATGGCGCTGGTGATGGCTGGCCGTTATCAGCCAGCTTCCCAACGGGGAATGAACAATCCAGCGCGGGAACATCTCCCACCCCATGTGATTGGTGACGCCCATGACCGTCATGATCAACAGCACCAGCCCCAGCATCCCCAAATGGATGGGGATCAGGAATACCAGCGCGGGGATCACCATGGCGCCGGTGATCGCCTCGATCGGGTGAAAGCTCATCGCTGCCCATGCGGTTGGCGGCCTGCTGGCATGATGCACGGCGTGGGCTATGCGGAACCACTTGGGCACATGCATCCAGCGGTGCGTCCAGTAAAACCACGTGTCATGCGCGAAAAGGTAGAGAAACAGCGAGAGCGGCAGGTACCACAGCGGGTAATCCGTCACATCGGTGTAGATGCGCGTCCAGCCCAGCTCCTGCCAGCCCCAGGCCACCACGCCGGCCGGCACGCCATAGATCGCTGCGGAGGCGAGTGACCACCAGATTTCCGTGCGGATCTGCGGCTCCAGCCCCTGATAGAGACCGGGGCGCACCTTGCCGGTCGCCCATGCAAAAAAGCCGCTGGTGAGCAGATAGCGCACCGCGACAATCGCCGTCATGGCCAGAGCCGAAAGGATTATCGCGAGCGTCACATCAAGCCGGTTAGCAAAGCATGGGCCGCGCGAACAGGCATTCTGCTTGCGTTTGCGCCCTTATCCCGCGGGGAGTGCATCAACGATGCGCCCCACGCCTTGCGGATCGCTGAGATAGGCGTGGCGGCGTAGCGCCGTGCGGGCAAGACGCTCCACCTCCACCTTGCGGCGGGCAGCGGCGAGCGGATGGCTGGGGGAGGGGCGGATGATCTCGGCATCATATTCGTCTGCCACGATCACGCCGCACAGGTCCGGCCGGAAGTCCTCGCTCTCAAGGCAGGCGCGGTCCAGTTCGGGCGGCACGCCCCAGAAGAAGCGGTCGCAGAAGTCGAGATAATCGGGCCATTTGTCATCGCCCATCAGGTCTCCCCGCGCGGTCTTGATTTCCACGATCACGATGCGGCCCTTGCCGTCGATGCCCATCAGGTCTGCCCGCCGGCTGTTGCGCAAAGGCATTTCGGGGATCACCCAGATATCGTTGCGGGCAAACAGGCGGCAGATACCGCGTACCACTGCAGCGGAGCGGAAACCTCTCACGCCATCGTCATTCATCTCTTGTGCCGAATCACTCATCGGCCTAAATTGGAACGAAATAGGAACATCGTCAAGCGACAGGCTCTAGCAGCAGGGCTGAGCCCGCAGCACGGATATCAGGCGCTGCGGCGCGGCCCCAGTTCTGTGCCCGCAGGCAGCAGGTCCAGAATCGCGCTGCGCGCGGTCACGAACTCCTGCCACAGCGCGCGCGCTGCCGGGCGCGGGTCTGCCCCGCGGGCGTTGATGGCGAGCAAGGCGGCGATCCCCGGCTCCATCACCGCGGCAAGGTCTGCCACGCCGTTGTCGGCAAGCTCGCGCTTCCAGCGGGGGCAATCGCGCACCAGCACCGGGAAGGCGCGTACCTGGCGGCTCGGCTGTTCGGCAGCCATGCCCGCCATCGCGCACACGACCTTGCCTGCCTCGAGCAGGGCGGCCCAGCGCAGGCTGGTGGAGTTGGCGCCCGCTGCGGAGCGAGAGGGAAAGTCGGTCGGCGCGTTCATGGGATCGGCTGATAGCGCCGATCCCGTTGCCATTTGGTTAGCGTCGCCTTGGGGCCTGTGTCCGCAGCGCCTTATTCCGTCTCATCCAGCACGTCGAAGCCGAGGTCGATATTGGCCCCGTCCTCGCCAGACTGCAGGCGGTTGTTTTCCTGACAGACATATTCGCGGATCGGGAAATCGTTGTCCGGCCGATAGATCACGCGGCTGATATAGGGCTCTTCCAGCACATCGGGATTGAGGATGGTCATGGTGATGACCAGCTCCTCTTCCGCAACGCGCTGGATATGGCCGTGGATGCGGCTCTTCTCGGTATGCGGAATACCCACGGCGATGTTGGTCGACGGGTGCAGGCCAACCACGTCGAACACCAGCGTATCACCATCCCAGAAGCCGGTGATATTGCCCTTGAAAAAGGGATCGGGATCCTCCGGCAGCGCGCGGCCATCGGTGTAGATGCGGAACACCTGCTCGTATGCTTCGGTGATGATCGTGGTGCGGCCGGGCGAGAACAGGATTTCCAGCGGATAGGGCTGCTGCAGCGTACCCGGCAGGCCCGGCGGAAGGCACTGGGCCTGAGCTTCCTGGTTGGGGCCGTTCTCGCTCACCGATGCGAGGTAGGCATCATATTCCGCCTGCGCCGCCGGCGTCAGCTGTGGCGGGCGGGCGCGATCGGCAAACAGGCGCGTCCAGTCGGGATACCAGTTGCCGGTAATATCAGGCAGGGTCAGCACTTCCTCATAGGCGGTCGCGCGATCGGGCACATAGGCCTCGTCTTGCGCCTGCGCGGTGCTGGTGACGGCCAGTGCCGAACCACAAATGAAAAGCTGAAGGAATCTGTTGCGCATTGTCATGCCGAATGTCTCTCCCCGGACTATCCTGCCCGTTTCCCGATGAAGGCTGATCCTCTGCCTTGCCCGCGCCAGTTCATGGCCAAACAGGCTGCCTTTGCCCATGCAAATGATGTAGCAATTCGTATCAAGTCAAGCGCATCGCTTGATTTTGTCAAAATTCTCGGGAAGATCGCCCGAAATCGCTCAGCGAACGTTCAGGCGTGCTGTTGCAGGAGAGAGAGCATGAACAGCAAGATCCTTCGCCGTGGCCTTTTCGGCTGTGCTATCGCCCTCGCCGGGGCTGCCACCATGTCCGTGCCCGGCTCGGCCCACCATTCCACCGCCATGTTCGCATGGGGTCAGGAAGAAGCTCTGTCACAGATGAAAGTGCTGCGCTGGCAGTGGACCAATCCGCACACCTTCCTTTACGCGGAAGACGCCGATGGCAACCGCTGGTCGTTCGAGGGCATGAGCCCTAACCATCTTGTGCGCTATGGCTGGTCGCGCCGTTCGCTTGCTCCGGGCCAGGTGATCGACCTCACCTATTACCCGCTGCGCGATGAACGAAACGGCGGCTTCAACGTCACCGTGACGAAGCCCGATGGCACCAAGCTCAACCAGTTCGGAAACCAGGGCTCGCAGCAGTAATCGCAGCTGCGCGGGCCGACCCGCACAGATTACGCTTGGCGCGCCCGCCACCTGTTGCTAGGCGCAGCCGCTGCTGCACCCGTAGCTCAGCTGGATAGAGCGCTGCCCTCCGAAGGCAGAGGCCACAGGTTCGAATCCTGTCGGGTGCGCCATTTAAAC
>CAYXTJ010000079.1:0-10217 GCA_964467715.1 uncultured Sphingomonadaceae bacterium | reverse complement strand
TATCCGGAAAGTTTCCTTGCTCCCATTCGTAGCGATATCGCTGCCCTTGGAGCGCGCATTTCGCGCGCCGTGCCAGAGGGCGATGCTCACCTGGTAATCGGTGAACCGGCGCCTGCCGAAGAAGAAGCAGAACACGGGGAGGCGCACTGATGGACCTGACAACTTCCCTTGGCCTGATCATTCCCGAACTCATCCTGAGCTTCTCGGGCCTGATCCTGCTGCTGGTCGCTGCCTGGGGCGGTAACGAGGCTTCGAAGCCGGTTTCCATCGCGGCCTGCATCGCGCTGGGCGGGGCGTTCTTCCTTGTCGCACCCACCGTGTGCGCAGGCGCTTCCGGCCCCGATACGCTGGCCTTCTTCGGCCAGTTCCGCGCGGATGCCTTCGCCAGTATCGCCAAGCTGATGATCTATGCCGCAGCCGGTGCTGTGCTCGTCGTCGCTCCTGCCTATTTTGACCGGCTCAATGCGATGCGGCCCGAATTCGCTATCCTGGTGTTGTTCGCGGCGCTGGGGATGAGCATCATGGTCTCCGCGGCAGACTTGCTGACGCTGTATATCGGCCTGGAACTGAACTCGCTCGCCGCTTACGTCCTTGCCGCATACCTGCGTGATGATGACAAGTCGGCAGAAGCTGGCCTCAAGTATTTCGTGTTGGGCGCGCTGGCCTCGGGCATCCTGCTGTTCGGCATGAGCCTGACTTACGGCTTCACCGGCACCACCAGCTTCACCGGCATCAACGCCGCGATTGCTGGCGGCCTGTCGGGCGGGCAGCTGTTCGGCCTCATCTTCGTGCTGGCCGGCATGGCCTTCAAGATCAGCGCCGTGCCGCTCCACATGTGGACCCCGGACGTATACGAAGGTGCTCCCACTCCAGTCACCGCTTTCTTTGCCAGCGCTCCGAAGGTTGCGGCGATTGCGCTTCTGGCGCGTTTGTCGCTCGAAGCTTTTGGCTCGCAGGCAGAAGCCTGGCAGCAGGTCGTCACCTTCGCCGCCATCGCGTCCATCGTGGTGGGTGCATTGGGCGCTATCGGGCAGGACAATATCAAGCGCCTGCTGGCCTTCTCCTCGATCAACAACGTCGGCTTCATCCTGATCGGCCTCGCCACAGCCACCATGGCCGGGGCAAGCGCGATGCTGGTCTATCTCGTCTTCTACGTGGCGATGACAGTGGGCAGCTTTGTCGCTGTGCTGATGCTGAAGGATGCGGAAGGCAATTCGCTGGAGACATTCGGCGATATCAAGGGCCTTTCCAGTACCAAGCCGGCACTCGCATGGTGCCTGCTGCTGATCATGTTCAGCCTTGCCGGTATCCCGCCGCTGATGGGCTTCTATGGCAAGCTGGTGGTGTTCCAGGCAGCCGTGCAGGCAGACCTGCTGGCACTGGCCGTGATCGGCATCGCATCCAGCGTGATCGGCGCGTTCTACTACTTGAAGTTCATCAAGGTGATGTTCTTCGATGAGCCGGTGGACCGCGTGCAGGGCACTTCCGACTGGGCGCACTGGGCACTGCTGATCATCAGCACGCTGGTGATCTCGCCCATCGCGTTCCTGGGCACCGAGTGGCTTGGCAATCTGACAGATATGGCGGCTGCCGCACTCGCCGTTGCAGGCTGATTTGGCCCCGCGCCTCGAGATCATTGCCGAAACTGCATCGACCAACGCCGATCTGCTGGCGCGTGTTGCTGCGGGTGATCCGCCGGAGGAGGGCTATTGGCTGATCGCTGATCGCCAGACGCAAGGTCGTGGGCGACAGGGTCGAAGATGGCTTGATGGTGCGGGCAATTTCATGGGTTCCACGCTGGTGGAACTGCGTGAGGGTGATCCGCCAGCTCACAGCCTGTCCTTTGCCGCTTCCCTGGCGGTTTATGCGGCTACCTCAGGCAATATCGCCCGCCCATCTGCGCTGCAGCTGAAGTGGCCCAATGACGTGCTGTTGGGCGGCGTGAAGTTCTGCGGCATCCTGCTGGAGCGCGGATCGACCCATGCGGTTATCGGCATCGGGGTGAACCTTTCCGGTGCGCCCAGGCTGGCTGAGCGCGAAACCATTGCGCTGTCGCAGATGGGGCAGGCTCCGGACCGGGATCTGTTTGCGGCATATCTGGCCCATGCATTCGCGCGGGAAGTGGAGCTCTGGCGCAGGCAAGGGCTGGGCGCTCTGCTCGCCCGCTGGCAAACTGCGGCGCATCAGCCGGGCACACGGCTTTCCGTGCACACCGGAAGCGACAAACGCGTTACCGGGACCTATGACGGTCTTGAGCCTGAGGGCGCGCTGCGCTTGTCATTGGATGATGGCAGCAGAACTGTCATCCATGCGGGCGATGTGATGCTGGAGGGTGAGTGATGCTTCTCGCGGTTGATGTAGGCAATACCAATGTCGTCTTTGCGCTGTTTGACGGTGACGACATGCGCGCGCGCTGGCGCATTGCGACCGATCCGCGCCGCACGGGCGATGAATATGCCGTATGGCTGATGCAGCTGCTGCAGATCGAAGGGCTGGGCAAGGACGACATCAGCGCGATGATCGTCTCCAGCGTCGTGCCGCGCACGCGCCACAACCTCACCGTGCTGGCGCAGAAGTATTTCGGCGTGGAGCCGCTGTTCGCGGGCGAGGGCGCTGCCGCCTATGACATCGTGATCGACGTGGATGAACCCCGCTCCCTCGGGGCAGACCGGGCGGTGAACGCCATTGCCGCTCACGCCAAGCATGAGGGCGACCTGATCGTGATTGATTTCGGGACCGCGACCACATTTGACGTTGTCGACTTCAACGGCGCCTACAAGGGCGGCATCATCTGCCCGGGCATCAACCTGTCGCTTGATGCGCTGGTCAACAACACCGCCAAGCTGCCGCGCATCGCCATTGAGGAACCGGCCAGCAGCCGGGTTATCGGCCGCAATACCGAGGACCAGATGCTGATTGGCGTGTTCTGGGGCTATGTGGCGATGATGGAAGGGCTGATCGTGCGCCTGCGGGCAGAGATCGGCCGTCCGGCCAAGGTGATCGCCACCGGCGGCCTCGCCGTTCTTTTTGATAAGCATACTGAAATTTTTGACGCGGTTGACGGTGACCTGACCCTCCAGGGCCTCGCCATGATCGCCGGCCGCACGGGAGCAGCATGAAGAAGGATTACACACCCGAAGACGAATTGCTGTTCCTGGCGCTGGGTGGTTCCGGCGAGATTGGCATGAACGTCAATCTCTATGGCTGCCAGGGCAAGTGGCTGATGGTCGATCTCGGCATGAGCTTCGGCCAGGCCGAGTATCCAGGCACCGAACTGATGTTTGCCGATCCCGCCTTCATCGAAGAGCGGGCCGACGATTTGCTGGGCATCGTGCTCACCCACGCGCATGAGGACCATATCGGGGCGATCCCCTATTTCGCGGGCGAACTGGGCGTACCGCTCTACGCCACGCCGTTCACGGCAGACCTGATCACGCGCAAGCTGCAGGAAGCCGGAATTGCCGACAGCATCGAACTGAACGTGATCGACGATGATCACGGCAGCTTCGATATCGGGCCGTTCGAGATCACCTGCATCCCGCTCGCCCACTCGATTGCTGAGGGCAATGCCCTGCTGATCGAAACGCCGTTCGGCCGCATCTTCCATACCGGCGACTGGAAGCTGGATGAGGAGCCGATCATCGGCGACCCCACCACCGAGGAAGAGCTGCGCCAGATCGGTGACGAAGGCGTGCTGGCGATGGTGTGCGATTCCACCAATGTCTTCAATCCCAAGCCATCGGGTTCCGAAGGTGCTGTTTTCCGCGGGCTGCTGGAAGAAGTGGGCAAGCATCGCGGCAAGCGCGTGCTGGTGACCACCTTCGCCTCCAACGTTGCGCGCTTGCAGACGCTGGGCGAGGTGGCGCAGGAAACCGGCCGCACCCTGTGCGTGGCGGGCCGGTCGCTGGACCGCATAATCGAAGTGGCGCGGGCCAATGGCTATCTGCAGAACTTCCCCCGCTCCGTGGACTTCGAGACCGCGATGGGCATGCGCCGCGGCGAGGTGATGTTCATCGCCACTGGCGGGCAGGGGGAGCCCCGCGCTGCGCTTTCCCGCATCGCAGAGGACAGCCACCCTATTGCGCTGGATGAAGGCGATGTGGTGCTCTTTTCCAGCCGTGTCATCCCTGGCAACGAACTTGCCATCGGGCGGATCCAGAACATGCTGTCACTGCGCGGCGTGGTGATGGTGACAGACCGGCAGAGCGAGATACACGTTTCGGGCCATCCCGGAAGGCCGGAACTGGAAGCGCTTTATAGCTGGATCCGGCCGGAAGTCCTTGTGCCCGTGCATGGCGAAATCCGCCACATGAAGGAACAGGCGCGCCTCGGCGAAGCCAATGGTATCCCGCGCAATGTCTTCCAGAAGAACGGCGATATCGTGCGGCTTGCGCCCGGAACGCCCGGCAAGATCGGCGAGATCGAGACCGGCAGGCTGGTTCTGGATGGTGACATCATCGTGCCTGCCGATGGCGAGGCCGTGACCATGCGTCGCCGTTTGTCCCGCGATGGCTATCTGGTCGTGGTGCTGGGCAAGGGCGGTTCGATCCAGATCGAAGGCGTGGGCCTGCCACTGGACGAGGATTACGACGCCTTTATCGATGAAGCGGTGGAAGACGTGAAGCGCTCGCTTTCCAAGCTGCGCGGAGCCGCTGCGCGCGACCGGGAGGCGATTTACGAAGCGGCGCGACTTGCCGCCCGCCGTGCGGCGCAGCGCTGGTCCGGCAAGAAGCCGCAGACCCGCGTGATCCTGCCAGAGGAATAATACCCGTGAAAATTACGTCGATCCTCGCCATCTATGCCTTGTTCTGGGTAATGTCCGCCCTCGTGCTGCTGCCCTTTGGCGTGCGCACGCATGAGGAGGCGGGCCTGGAGAAGGTCCCCGGACAGGCAGACAGCGCGCCTGCCAATTTCCGTCCGGGCAAGCTGGCTATCAGGGCCACGGTGATTGCGGCGATCCTGTCAGCCGCCTACATCGCCAACTATCTCAATGGCTGGATCACTGTGGACGACATCAACATTTTCGGCACGCCGCCGGGATATGATGCAATCCAGGCGCAGCACGAGGGCTGATCTGTCCTGACAGGTGTCAGTTGCGCAGGCGCTCGATTGCTTGGGCCAGCGCGACGTAGAGCTTGCCGATATCCGATGACAGCAGCGTAACCGCGATGGCGTTGCCGTCCCGCGTGGAAAGCACGCCGCGCAACATGGCCTCGAAGTCATGAATATAGTGGTTTACTGCGTCGCGCAGTTCCTCGTCATGCTCGTACAGTTTGGCGATGGAGCGGGTCTCGGCATTGTCGAGCAAGCGCACTGCACGGCGGGTGAAAATGCCGCGGTCGCCGCGCAAGTAGCTGGCCCATGATGTATCGGCCACCTCTGCATCGAATACCTTGGCAATGTCGATCGAAGCGGAATTCAGGCTTTCCGTGATCAGCGCCATACGACGGCTGAAATCATTGTTCACCTGTTCCTCGGCCTCTTCGCGCGCCCGCGTGACGCGCTGTTCGAGGTTGCTGGCCAGTTCGCTGACGCGCGCCATTTCGCGGCGCAGTTCCTCGGTGGTTTCCTTGCCGCGTTCGCTGGCGAGGGCGGATGACTTCTCCAGTTCCGCGATGGTTTCGCGGGCAGCATCCCGAATGGCTGCCTCGATCGCTTGTGCGCCTTCGCTTCCCACGCTTGTGGCGATGCCGCGCACGGCTTCGGCCTGACCGGATTGCATGTCGGCGATGGTCTTGGTTGCAGCTTCTTCCAGCGCCGCAATCGCCTGCTGCAATTCGTCGCGCGCCTGGGCGGTGACTTGCGAGGACTGCTCTGCCAGTAGGGCGAGCTGGTTCTGCAGGCTTTCGAGCAACAGCACCTGTTCGGCTGACTGCTCCCCGGCCTTGGTCACATAGGCGGAGAGCGAGCTGCCCTTTGCTTCGGCATCGGCCATCGTGTCGGTCAAGGCTGCAGCCTTCACCTCGAATTGGGCAAGGCGGCTCTCGGCATTGCCAATGGCATTGGACAGGGCGCCTTCGGAATGGCTTGCGCTGGACCGGATCAGTTCCAGCAAGCGCACGCAATCGTCTGTCAAATGGCTGACGAAGCTGCTGTTCTCTTCCAGAATCGCACGGCTTTGCGAGAGCTTTTCGGTAATCAGTTCACTGTTCTGGGCCAGCCGCTCTCCATGTTCCAGATTGTGTTCGGCAAGGCGAGACAACTCGCTGTCGAATTCCCGCAGGCGCTGGCCAAGCGCTTCCCCGCGTTCGGCAAGGCTGGCCATGTGTTCGAGATGCTTTTCCTGCGTTTCCGAACTGCGTGCAGCAAAGGATGCAATCCGTTCTTCCAGCGCATCCAGGGCGGCCTTTTCGGCAGCTTTCGCTTCGGCGCGCCGACGGACGATTTCTTCGTCGAATGCACGGGTGCTGGCTGTCATGGATTCGTCCACCCGTATGCCAGCATCGCGCAGTGCATCCATGCGCTTGCGGGCATTGCCCATCGCAGCCTCGTCCAGCTCGCTGATTTGCCTGATCGCTTCGGCCATCCGTTCTTTCAGGCTTTCGATAGAGGCGTTCCACTGGCTCTCGGTCTCGCTCTGCCCTTCGCGCAGATTGCGGGTCAGCTGTAAACCCTCGTCACGCAAGGCATGGAGGCGCGACTGGATTTCGCTGATCGCTTCCTCTTCGCGCGCACGGGACTGGGCGGAAAGGTCTTCCAACTCGCTGCCCAGCTCCTGCGAGCGGCGACGGATCGCGGCCAGCGTGTCCGTTTCGCGAGCTTCGAGCTCGAGGCGGAATTCCTCGTCCTTTTCGCGCAAGTGGTTGAAGCGCTGGTCAGACTGGCGCTCCATCTCGTCCAGCCGGACGTTGAAGTTCTCAAGCAGGTCGGCAATGCGTGCGCCCAGCGTGTTCACCTGGGTGGTGCTTGCCTCACCGAATTCATTGAGGCGGGCAAAGCCTGCCACCAGCTCATCCAGCTGGCCTTGCGCGGTATTCCCGGCGTTGCCGATCTGGCTCGCCACGTCCCGCGCAGCATTGGAGATGACTGGCAACTGGTCGCGCAAGCGGTCCATGTTGGAAAGCGCGCTATCGCTCACGTGACCGATGGCGTTCACTTGGTCGCCATTATCGCGGATCAGTTCCTGCAACCGGTCGGCATTGGTCGAAAGCCGCTCTGTGGCGACGCGGCCGAGCGATTCGAGATCGCGAGACTGGGAGGCAATGAACTCGCGGGCAAGGCTCAACTCGCGGTTCACGGTGGTCAGCCGCGCTTCCAGCGCTTGCGATTCCTGCGAGAGAAGTCGTGCGGTCTCGCCAAAACGGTTGGCCTCGCGGGTGCTGTTGCGCATAGCCAGCAGCCACAGGCCGATCACCAGCAAAACGGGAACTGCCCAATCGGTGATCCAGCCAGCCCATGTGGCAGGCGCGGCACCGCCGAGCATTTCGGCCTGATGCGCCCACCCGAAAAAGCCCGTCCAGCCGAGGATCGCAGCGACTGCGACAAGCGGCAACAGCACGTTTCGGCGGTGCAGAGCGGGCTCTTCGTCCCAGTCCTGCTCGAACACATCCTGCGGCTCTTCAGCCGGCTCTTCCACTGATGTCTCGGTCATGGTGTCAGCGGCATCGTCAGTCATGTCGGCGTGCTCGTCACCGTTATGGCCGTCGAGGGCGATTAGGTTTTTGCTTCGGTTCATCTGCTGGTGATACCATCACGGGTTGCGGGTTTAAACCCTGCCTTAACCGGCACGGCGCTATTTCCGCGCGGATGATGGCACTGGAAAACAGCGATTTCGATGCAAACCTGGCCGCCGCCGCCGGGGAGGACGCGCAATTGCGCGCCGAATTGCTCGCCTGTTTCCGTCAGAGCGCGACCACCCATATCGATCTTTTGCGCCGTGCGCGGTGTGACGGGAACTGGGAAGTGGCAGCCATGCGGTTGAAGGGTCTTGGCACCAGTTTCCATTCGCAGCGCCTTTCTTTTCTGGCGCAAGAGGCGCTTGATGCCGCGCCGGGTGATAAGGTTGTTCTGCGCCAGCTGGGCCAGTTTGCCGAAAGCCTCGAACAGCGAGACTGAAGCTGCGCGCAAGACCGCTTGGCAGCGCCCGCTTGCATCCCTAGTTTCGCGGCGTGGACCAGTTCAGCACCGCCATCACCAGCGTCTTTATCCAGACAGGGCCGCCCGGCACTGCGCAACGGCGCGTACTCGGTCGCTTCCTTGCCGAACGACAGGTCGAATTCGCATCGGCACTTGGCGCGCGTGAAGTCATATTGCTGGGCGGTGGAACAGCCGAAGCGGTGGCAACGCGCCACCGGGCGGAAGAACTGGGCCTGAAGCTGCGCGAGATTTCCGGCCCTCATGCCCTCGCGGCAGTGGTCAATCATGCTGACCGGCTGTTGGTATTGCAGCAAAACCTGCTTCCCACCCGATCTGCGTTCGCACTGGGAGGCGAGGGCGAGGAAGGCGTGCAGATCCTCTCTGCAGGCGTAGGGGCAGAAGCGGGTTTCGAGCGGATAGACCTTGCCCGGGCATGGTCAGGCGCACTGGTGATCGAAGGGCGGCGCCTTGGCGCCTTGCTGGAGCTGCCCGAGGATGCGGAAACAGCGCCTGCCATCCTGCGCATTGCGCTGCAGGCTCGGCTGCCTGAAAAGTGGATGTCGGAAGAAGCGCTGGCGGACGGTGGCTGGACCTTGCTGGGTGAGCAGGGCAACCTTGCCATGCTGGAAGACAAGTGGCTCGCGCGTTTAGTCCTCCCCACCGCGGATGCTCCGGTCTCGCGACGCCTCGTCGGTAAATTGCTGCTTCGGTCAGGTTCGCGGATTGCGGGCAATGTCAGGTGGATCAGTGCGATGCTGGCGCTTGGCAGCCTGTTGTGCCTTGGCGCGATCGGGCTGAGCTGGCCCGGCATGGGACCTTGGGCCTTTGCGATTATCGTGCTGGCGGTGTTCGCCTTCGAAGGGGGCATCGGCCTGAAGCGGCTTGCCACTATGCCGTTCGAACCTGGCTACTGGTGGCAAAAGCTGCCTTGGCTGGTCGATTTGTCGTTCTTTGCCAGCGGGATATTGGCCCTTCACGGCATCTGGCCGCACCGCATTTTCCCGCCGCTTGTTGCCATTGCGCTGCTGCATATCGCGCGTGGCCGGCACAAGGGATGGCTTGGCAGCTTACGTGACCGGGCGTTGCTCGCGGCCATCGTCGCGGTGGTTGGGGCTTCGGGAGGAGTTGAGGCCGGTATTATGCTGGTCGCCTTGCTGCTGGCCGGGCTTTCGCTGCTGCCATCACAAGATCAACGCAGATAACGCGGATTTAACCCTGCTGTCCTATGGCGAGGCTTATGAATATCGATAGCCATGACCGCCAGGTGCCGACGATGGATGATGCAGGCCTTCAAAAGCAGCTTGCGGGGGAAGACTTCGTGATTTCCGCCACAAGCCCGATCCTGCAGCATCTGCTCGTCAATCGCGACGAGGCGCTGTTCAGCGACGAGGTGATTGCCCGTGTCCGTGGAATTACAGCGAACATCGCGTTCCAGCTGCTGGTTGCCCGCGCAGTCGAAGCGGGAGAATCTGATCCGGCCGTGGCTGCGATATCGGGTCAGGACGCTGTTGCCCGCTCGCTGATCGAGGACGAGGTGTTCGTGGCGCATATCCACGCGCTGACGCTGGAAGCACAGCTGGCAGAATCGATCCGCCAGCGCAGCGGCGTGGACCATGTCCTCTCCCTGCTGATCCAACACCTCACCGCTTCGCCAGACGAGAAGACAGCGGCGCTCGCTATCCGCACGATCGCCGCGCAGGCGCGCTTCATCCAGCAGATGCGCCGGATGGAAATGCCGCTGAACGAATTGCCGGGTGACCTGTTTCACAAGGGCCCTGAAGGCATTGCAGCGCCATGCCGGCGATGATGACTGCACGAGCCGCGCGAGCGCGAAACTGCGCGCGACCTATGATGAAGCGAACAGCAGGCTCAGCCAGCTGAGCAGGCTGGTCATGTCGCTCGGCCGGGATGCTATGCGTGCCTTGTCGGTCGATCATGCCGGGCTGGCGCTGTTTACCACCAGCCTTGCGATGGCTTGCGGCGAGGATCGCAACCTCGCGATTCATTCTTTCAGCAACAACCAGTCCGCCCGGCTTGCGGTTTCGCTGCGGGCTGCGGGCCTGCGCAAGGAAGCGGTGGAGGAACAATTCCTCTATATCCATCCCGACGCGCACCCGCCCGGGTTGACGATGCAGCCGCCG
>CAYXTJ010000078.1:0-10429 GCA_964467715.1 uncultured Sphingomonadaceae bacterium | reverse complement strand
TCTGGCGCGAAGCCGCCCTGTTCGAAGGCTTGTGCAAATTCCAGCGCAGTGGCGATAACGATATGCAGCGCAGTCGCTTCCAGCGGCTCGATGAACCCTTGCGACAATCCCACGGCAAGGCAATTGCGATTCCAGCTGTTCCTGACCCGGCCGACCTTCATTTTCAGGAAGCGGACCGGTTCTTCGCTGTCAGCCATGCCGATTGCGGCGCGCAGCTCTGCCTCCGCTGCTTCATCCGAGATGTATCGCGAGGAGTAGACATAGCCGTTCCCGGTGCGGGCCGTGAGCGGGATGTGCCAGCGCCACCCTGCCTTCATCGCGATGCTTTGCGTTTGCGGCTGCATGGCATCATCGCGCGCCGTGGGCATGACAACCGCAGAATCAGCAAACAGATTGCTGGAAAAGGGCAGGAATTCCTCCCCCAGCGCCTGCTGCATGATCAGCGCGCGAAAGCCCGAACAATCGACGAAAAAATCACCGTCGATGCGTTCACCACCTTCACAGAGCAAGGCGGCGACATCGCCACCTTCAGACAGCTCGACCTGCTCCACCTTGCGCGGCAGGTGGGTGACCCCGCGCGCAACCGCCCAATCGCGCAGGAAGCCGCCCAGCTTGTAGGCATCGAAGTGATAGCCATAGCTTGGCGCGAATGGGAAATTGGCGGACGGATGCGGCCCCTTCCCCTGATCCGCCAGCTGGGCTGCGAGGAACCAGTCATCAGGCCGGGCCGGCACGTCAAAACCGCGCCTTGCCAGCCTGCAATTATGTTCAAAGCCGGGCTCTGTATGCATGTCCACCGGCCCGGGAAACGGGTGGAAATAGCTGTCGAAACCAGGCCGCTCGCTCCAGCCGGTAAAACGGATGCCCAGCTTGTAGGTGGCATCGCAAGGCGCCATCCACTCGCTCTCGGCAATGCCGAGATGGTCGAACATGGCCTTCAGCTGCGGGGTCGAACCCTCCCCCACGCCGATGATGCCGATTTCGGGGCTCTCGATCACGGTGACTTTGCCGCCGCGCTGCGCCCAGCGATGATGCAGCAGGCAGGCCGTGATCCAGCCAGCGCTGCCACCGCCAAGGACGACGATGTGCGGGGGCGCCGCCTCAGTCACTGCACCGGCTGCAGCCGGATGGCGAGGCCGCCGCCCGGTGCGAGATGGAAGCTGTGCTCTTCACCGGCACGGACGTCGAAACTGTCATAGGCGATGTTGTGGCGCGCATCGGTGAGATAGGTTGCGTCAGCTGCGTCCTTCCACACCGAAGCGCGATAGGTCACGCCGTTTTCAAGGAAGGAGAAATCGATCACCACATCGCGCGCGGTGGCATCGTTGATCCCGCCTGCATACCAATCATTGGAATTGCGATCCTTGCGTGCGAAGATGGCATAATCGCCCACTTCGCCAGCGATCAACCGGCTTTCCGCCCAGTCAGCCGGTACAGCGCGGATGAATTCCAGCTCGCGCGGATATTGCTCAAGGCTTTCGATGAAGTCGGCCGCCATCTGGATGGGAGAATAGATCGCCAGATAGAGCCCCAGCTGCTTCGCCCGCGTCGAAGCGAGCGGCACGTCATTATCGCCTTTCAGGCTCAGAATGCCGGGCGTGTAGTCCATCGGACCCGAAAGCACGCGGGTATAGACCAGTGTCGGCTCGTGATCGGGGCCGTTGTTGAACGCGCCCCAGGCGTTGTATTCCTGTCCACGCGCGCCTTCCCGGCTGACCCAGTTGGGATATGTGCGGCGCAGGCCGGTGTCTTTCACCGGTTCATGCGGGTTCACCGCCACGCGGTTCGCCGCTGCCACTTGCACAACGCGCAGGTGGTGCTGGACCTGCCGCTGGCCATCGTGCCATTCCATCACCTGGCCCTCGCAAGGATCGGCAATATCAGCATTGCAGCTGATGATGGAGCCGGCGTCCGCCACATAGCCGGTCTTCACCCAATCGATCCCGAGTTGGCCATAGAGCGCCATCGCGTCTTCCAGCTGGGCTTCGTAATTGGCGATATTGCCACCGGTTTCGTGGTGGCCGATCAGGCGCACACCACGCGTGCGGGCATATTCGGCGACTTCCTGAAGATCGAAATCGGGATAAGCCCGGGTAAAGCTGAAATCGCGGCCATTGCCAAACCATGTGCCGTCCCAGCCATAGTCCCAGCCTTCCACCAGCACGCCGCGAAAGCCGTTGTCGGCTGCGAAGTCGATATACTGCTTCGTGCGCTCCGTGGTTGCGCCGTGGCGATCACCCTGCGCCCATGTCCAGCGGTTGGAGATCATGCCCCACCAGATGCCAATATACTTGCCCGGTTCCACCCAGCTGACATCGCCCAGCACGTTGGGTTCGTTGAGGTTCAGCTCAAGGTCGTTCTCGACCAGGCCCGCAGCATCCTCTGCAATGCGCAGTGTGCGCCAGGGCGTGGTGAAAGCGCCCTGGCGGACCACTTTCGCACCGCGGCTTGCAGGGGCAAGGACAGAACGGAAGCGCTGGCCTTCCATCCGCTGTAGCGACATGCCCGAATAATCCACCAGCGCAGCTTCATGCAGCGAAAGGTGCGTGCCATCGCCAAGCCGGAAGGTGATGGGCGTGTGCGCCACGGAAACGCTATCGATCGGGGTGTTGTGATAGAGTTGCTCGTAGCGGTTCCAGTCTCCTGACTGGATCCACCACGCCTCACCCTCGGGTGCGATGTTGAACTCCGTCAGTTCGTCCGCAATGCGCGTTTCGCCGCGATCCGGCAATTCATAGCGAAAACCCACGCCGTTATCGAACACGCGCAGCCGCACCGTGAATTCGCGCGCCAGCTCGTCCTGCTGGCGAAACGTGGCGGAAATCTCGTTGTGCCGGTCCGTGACGAACCGGCGCTCGCCCCAGGGCTGTTCCCAGGTGCTGTCAGCACTCGCTTCGTCCTCTGCCACGATGGCAAAGTTGCGCCGCATCGGGTCTTCGTCCTGCAGATTGAAGCCGAGCGTGGAAGGCGCGACCAGCATCGCCCCGTCGCGCGAGACCGACCAGACGGGCTTGCCCTCGCCATCGGTTTCCAGCGTCGCGGTGATGCGCCCGTCAGGAGACGACACGGTTCCGGCTAGCGCCACAGAGGGGAACCAGAGAGCGACTGAAAGCAGCACAGCGCAGCGCAGGAAGGTCATGGCTTCACCAGAATTGCGGCATAGGCGGGAAGCGTTTCAGACGACGCGCCGTTGATCGCGGCAAGCACCTCGCCAGCTGCCAGTTCGCCGGGAATCGATATCTCGGACTGGCCGAGATTGAAAAACGCACGCACACACTCTTTGCCTTCGCTCCGCTCGATCAAGAGTAAGTCGCCACGCACTTCGCAGGCAGAGACCTGCCCATGTCGCAGGGCCGGATGGGCCTTGCGCAAGGCAAGCATGGCGCGGGTGTGGTTCAGCAATGAATTGTCATCGCGGTTCTGCGTTTCCACGGAGCGGGTGCGGTTGTCCTCGCCCAGCGGAAGCCAGGGCGTGTTGCTGCCAAAACCGCCGCAGCCGCAATCTTCCCACGGCATCGGGGTGCGCGCACCATCGCGGCTCAGGGTCAGCGGCCAGTTGGCGATCGCTTCCGGATCGTGCAGTTGCTCGAACGGGATATCGACCTGCGTCAGGCCCAGTTCCTCACCCTGGTAAAGAATGATGTTGCCGCGCAGGCATGCCAGCAGCAGTGCCTTCATCCGGGCGAAGGCATCGCGATGGCCGTTTTCGATCCAGCGAGACAGCGCACGTGGAGCGTCGTGGTTCTCGAAGGCCCAGCTGGGCCAGCCCAGGCCTTCCTGCTCCGGCCAGTTCGACAAGGCCTTGCACACCAGCTCGCCGGTCAGCTTGTCGGCATAGAGAAAGTCAAAACCGTAAGCCGAATTCAGATGGGTTTCACCAGCGGTGAAGGCCTTCATCTCCTTGTCGGCATCGTCTCCGCCCACTTCGGCGACGGTGAAGATCCCATCGTACTGATCGGTCAGGGCGCGGATCCGCTCGATGAAGCGGGGAATGTCGGCGTGCGACTGGTTGTGAAGCTTCAGCTGGAAATCGAACGGCCGGGTGCGCGGCTTGCCATTTTCCGGCGCCGGCGGATTCTCGCGCAACTGCGGATCATGCATCGCGAAGTTGAGCGCATCGATGCGGAAGCCATCGACCCCGCGATCAAGCCAGAAGCGCATCACGTCCAGCACGGCATCCTGTACATCGCGATTATGCAGGTTCAGCTGCGGCTGCGAGGACAGGAAGTTGTGCAGATAATACTGCCGTCTCCGGGCGTCCCACGTCCACGCGGCCCCCCCGAAGACGGACTGCCAGTTGGACGGTGGCGACCCGTCGGGCTTGGCATCCGCCCAAACATACCAATCCGCCTTTGCGTTTGAGGTGTTAGAGCGGCTTTCGACGAACCATGGATGGTCGTCCGAAGTATGAGAATAAACCTGATCAATCAGGACCTTGATGCCCAGCTCGTGCGAACGAGCGACCAGCGCGTCAAAGTCTGCCAGCACCCCGAAGATCGGATCCACATCGCGATAATCGGCCACGTCATAACCGAAATCCCTCATCGGGCTGGTAAAGAAGGGGCTTACCCAGATGGCATCGACGCCGAGCGAGGCCACGTGGTCCAACTTGCTGGTAATCCCGGGCAGGTCGCCGATGCCATCTCCGTTGGAGTCCATGAAACTGCGCGGATAGATCTGGTAGATCGCCGCGCCCTTCCACCAGGGCAAAAATGAACTCGACGCGCTCACCGGGCATCCTCCTTCGCACGGCACAGCGCCCAGCCGAAAGCCGGCAAGGTGAAGGCAGCACTTCCCGGCGCACTCACCGCGTCAGGGCAGTTGCCGGACAGCGTTTCAAACTGGCGCGCCCGGTAGTTCAGCTGGATATTGGCCGAACGCTGCTGAGCGCTGGTGTTGAACACGGCGAGATATTCGGTCCCGTCAACGGAATCGAAGCGGGCTGCTGCGAAAATGCCTGGCTCCTGTTCGTAATGGCGGATCTGCTGGCGTCCACGGGTGAGAGCGGGATGTGCCTGGCGGATGGCGGAAAATTCGGCGATCAGCCGGTAGAGCGGATGGTCGCGATCGAAATTGCTGTCGGCTGTGGTGCCATCCGCGCCGATCAGCAAGTTATCATTATAGTCCGGGGTGCGGCTGGGGAACATGTCCTCTCGCGCCTTCTGGTCATCGCCATCGCCGACGAAACCCTGTTCGTCTCCGTAATAGATCACCGGCGAGCCGCGCAGGCTCATCATCATCGCATGGCCCAGCTTCACCCGGTCCAGCAGCTCTTTCTGGCTGATGCCCGGCATATCCTGGCGGATCAGGGTGGAGAAGCGGCCCATGTCATGGTTGCCGAGGAAGGTCGGCAGGTTGCGCGCGGTTTCTTCCCCGCCTTCATACAGGACATCACCATCGAACATGTGGGCGAGGACAACCGTGCCCTGATCGCGGCCCAGCACGTCACGCATGGCCGCCTGGAATGCGAAATCGAGCACCGCCGGCAAGCCATCGCGCCGGGTATATTCCGCAATATAGCCGTTTTCCGGAATGTCCTTGTAGACCTCGCCGAACATGTGGAAATTCGGAATGCCTGCGGCGGTCGCGCAGCTTTGCATTGCGGGCACGAATTCCTGCCAGAAGCCGGGATCGACATGGCGCGCGGTATCGATCCGGAAACCGTCGACCCGCGTCTGGGAAATCCAGTCGCAGAATATCTCCTGCATCCCGGCCCGCACCCGCGGGTGTTCGGTAAACAGGTCATCAAGCCCGGAGAAATCGCCATAGCGGCTGTCTTCGCCGGTGAAACTGCTGTTGCCACGGTTGTGGTAATAGATCGGATCGTTGAGCCAGGCGGGCACCTTCACGTTGCGCTCTGCCTCGGGCACCTGCGGGATATAGGCGTAGTTGGGATCGACAAGCAGGGCAAAGTTTTCCTCGCTTGAATCCTCATGGCCCATGAAGCCGGGATTGATCGCTTCGCCATCCGGCCCGCCGCGCGTGGAATAGGGATAATCGCCCAGGCTGCGGTATTCGAAATTGGTGTCCGGACCATCGGCGTAGGTGATCACGTCAGCCGTGTGGTTGGTGATGATGTCCATGTAGACCTTCATCCCGCGCGCATGGGCAGCTTCGACGAAGGCGGCAAATTCCTCACGCGTGCCGAAGTGCGCATCGGGCCGGGTGAAATCCGTTACCCAATAGCCGTGGTATCCCGCACTTTCCTGGCCCGGAGGGCCCTGCACCGGCTTGTTCTGGAATATGGGGGCGAACCAAATGGCGGTGATGCCCATGCCCTGCAGATAGTCGAGCCGGCTGGTCAGCCCGGCAAGGTCGCCGCCGTGGAAGAAACCGCGCGCCTCCGGATCAAAGCCGGTGGCCAGCCGATCACCGGCAAAGCCCCCCAAATCGTTGGCAGGATCGCCATTCTCGAACCTGTCCGGAAGGACAAAGTAGACCACTTCCTCGCTCGGCAAACGCTCAAGGTAGGTCGCGGCCTGGCCCGCATCGACGGCCTCTTCACCAGTTGCACAGGCAGACAGGGCCACGCTGGCGAGCATGGTCGCCACGGCTCTGTTCAGGGTCGGGCGCGGGCTCATGCGGTTACCTCGGTGCGGGCGGCAGAATTGATCAGGGATTGCAGCAAATCGATGTGGCGGCCCATCGGCTTCACCTGTTCGACCAGCGACAGTTCGGTGTCGTCCAACAGCGCATGCAGTTCCACTTCCGGAATCGCATTGGCGACCGGGTTGTATGCCTGCGCTTCCACCCCTTGCCCGGCAAAGACCTGGAACCACGCGACTTCGGTGAACAACTCTTCATGCTCGCGATGAATGAAGCCCGATGCGCGCCATTGCGCCATCTTCGCCGTCAGCGTTTCCGGCAATTCCATGTTGCGAACATGGTCCCAGAAAGGCTGGCCGTGGCGTTCGTTGGCGGTGTAGTGAAGCACCAGGAAATCGCGCACACGCTCCCATTCGAAGGTGCTTTGCGCGTTGAACCAGTCAACGATTGCCGGATCGGATCTGCCATTGGGCAACACGGCCAGGAAGCGGCTGATCGCGCTCTGGATCATGTGGATCGATGTCGATTCCATCGGTTCCATGAAACCAGCCGCCAGGCCGATGGCGAGGCAATTGTTCTTCCAGTGTACGCGCCGCCTGCCAGTGGTGAAGCGGATCGGCCTGGGATCGGCCAGGGCCTTGCCGTCAAGATTGGCAAGCAAGGTGTCACTTGCTTCGTCATCCGACAGGAATTCGCTGCAATAGACCAGCCCGTTGCCGATGCGGTGCTGCAAGGGGATGCGCCATTGCCAACCGGCCTTGCGGGCGATCGCCCTGGTGTAGGGCGTGAAGTCGCCGCCCCCTTCGCAGGGCACCGCCATGGCCCGGTTGCAGGGCAGGAAATTGCTCCAGTCCTCGAAACCGGCTGCAAGCGCGCCTTCGATCAGCAATCCGCGAAAGCCCGTGCAATCAATGAAGAAATCGCCTTCGATGCGCTGGCCACCTTCCAGCACGATGGCGGTGATATCGCCGCTCTCGCCGTGCTGTTCCACGCTGCCGATGTTGCCTTCGATCCGCTTTGCGCCGCGGCCTTCGGCAAAGCGCCGCAAATAGGCCGCGTAAAGGCTGGCATCGAAATGATAGGCATAGGGCATCTCGCGCCCGGCAGAGGTCTTGCCGCAATGCATCCGCATGGTGCGCGCAGCCAGCTCGTTCAGGGAGTAGCGCTGTAGCGGCTTGGCAAAGCCGGCGTGTTTCGCGCGAAGCCAGTAATGCTGAAAGGGAAGCAGGCCCACCGGACGGCCGATATCGCCAAAGGCGTGCATGTAGCTTTCGCCTTCACGTCGCCATCCGTCGAATTCAATGCCCAGCTTGAAGCTGCCGCGTGTCTCGCGCAGGAACTCCGCCTCATCCAGCCCCAGTGCGGAATTGAACAGGTGGATCTGCGGGATTGTCGCTTCACCGACGCCAACCGTGCCGATGGCATCGCTTTCAACAAGTGTGATCGAAGTTCCTTCAGGTGCGAACCGCGAAAGGGCAGCTGCTGACATCCAGCCAGCCGTGCCGCCCCCTGCAATCACAATCCTGAAGGTTTCCTCGCTGTGCATCTTTCCCACTCATTGCTTTTTCCGCTGACCATGGCCGAAATCTGGCCTGGCCGCGAGGGGGTCCGGCGGGGAGAGCGGGAGAGGAGTGCCCCCATAGGGAGTACTCTCTCCCCGCCGAATTTTCGACCGCCTCAGAAGCGGTACGATACACCGACCAGGTAAGTCCGGCCGTAGCGTTCGTAATCGATGATCTGCTCACGATCGCCAGACTGGTAGTTGATGAACGGCTCGTCCGTGAGGTTGAGAGCCTGCAAGGTGAAGGCCAGGCCTTCCAGCGAACCCTCTTCGAAGCGGTAGCCGACCTGCGCATCGAAGATCGATTCCGCATAGGTCTGGCGGAACGAACGGCTGGCCGAGATACCGATGAACTCCGCCAGGAAGCTCGAACGATAGCGATGGCTCAGGCGCGCTTCGAAGCCGCTGTTTTCGAAGTAGACAGTCGAGTTGACCACCCACTTGGACAGGCCCGGAACGTCCACGTTGAACGAACCGCCGCCAGGAGGCGTTACCGTCAGCTTGCTGTCGGTATAGGAGGCGCTGGTCTGGAAACCGAAGCCTTCGAGTGCGGATGATACCATATCGAACGGCAGCGACAGCGTGGCTTCGACACCGAAGATGTTGCCACTTGCGCCGTTGTCCGGACCGCTGACAAAGCCAAGGGTCTGCTGGCCGCTCTGGTTGAACGCATCCAGCTGGGCACCGGTCAGCGAAGGCACCAGGTAGGTGAAGTCGCGCAGGACCGAAGCGTTCGGGTTCACGAAGTCTTCCAGCCACTTGTAGTAGGTTGCCACTGACAGGTAACCGGCACCACCGAAGTAGTATTCATAGGAGGCATCAACACCCGTCGCCAGGTAAGGCCGGAGCTGCGGGTTGCCGCCGCCACCGCTGAAGATCGAGCCGAGGGGAGCCTGCGGCTGGTTGGCGATGGAGGAGTTCGACGAGGCATTGAGCTGGTCCATACGCGGGCGAGCCAGCGTCTGGGCCGCACCAAGGCGGAAGATCATGTCGTCGCTGATATCGAAGTTGAACGTCGCGCTGGGCAGGACCCGCAGATATTCGTCGCCATCAGAAGTCGGGGTGCGCACCGCGCCAATGCCGCCGGGCGAGTCAAAGCCGGACGAGCTCTGGTCGGTATGCACGAACTGGATGCCGATATTGCCGTACATCGGCAGGCTACCCAGCATCGTGTCGAGGTCAAGGCGGACATAGCCGGTGTAGACCTTCTCGTTCACCGTCCAGTCGCCCGGGAAGGGCAGGCTGGAGCTCTGAACGTCGGTCAGCACATAGGTGCCGTCTTCGAGCAGCACGAAGGGATCATAGGCGATCTGCGGGCCGAAGCCGAGGAAGCCGAGTGTTGCCATCGACTCAAGCTGTGCACCTGCGGGAACCGCCGCACGGGTAACCGCACCCTGCGAAGCATAGACCGAGGGGCCGCCCGACAGGCTGAGGAAGTTCTGCGTGATGTCGCGCGACTTGGTGCGATCATCAAACGCCACGCCAACAACCACGGCATCAATGAAGCTGCCATCGACGTTGAAGCCCAGTTCGGCACGAGCGGTCCACAGTTCGTCATCGGTGACAGTGTCGTTGATGAAGCCTGCCTGCACGATGCCGCCGGCACCCCAGCCGCGCGGGTCGGTCAGCTGGATCAGCGCCGGATCGGAATAATCGATCGTGTTGCTGAACACATAGGGGAAGCCGCTGTCGCTGCGGGTTGTAACCACCGTGTCGGAAGGCGCGGTGGGATCGGCCGCATAGCTGAGACCGGCATAGCTTTCGATCTGCTGCAGGCGACGTTCCGCACTCGAGTAGGCGATGTCAACGTCAAGGAAGAGCGCATCGTTTTCGTAGCGGGTGTTCCAGCCGGCTGCGAAAGTCTCGGTCTCCTTGCGGTCAAAGTCGTTGCGGACCACCGGCTGCACGCCAGCATAGGTTACGCTGTCGGCAAGGCCGTCGCTGTTGCTGACGTCGGTGATGGTGGTGGTGGCCCCCCAACCCGGGTTCAGCGGGAATTCGATGCCACGCTGCGGAATACGCTCGCGATAATCGGCATAGAACAGGTCAATCGAGGTGCTCCATTCCGTATTCGGCTTCCATTCGAGGGTGCCGAACAGGCCCAGGCGATCAAGGTCAACCGAACGGGAGTACGGCTTCATGCCGCCCAGAACCAGCGCACCCTGCGAACCGTCAGGCGCATTGCCGCTGTCGACATCGCCCTGGCCAAGTTCGGGATAGCCCCAGGCGTTGAAACGCTTTACCTGGCTCGGGCTGGATTGCAGGGCAACGCCCACGGCCACGCCCAGCTTTACGCCGGTGCCGCCCTCGCCGACCTACACA
>CAYXTJ010000077.1:0-10785 GCA_964467715.1 uncultured Sphingomonadaceae bacterium | reverse complement strand
CCCAGATGTTGTTGGCGTCGTCGCCGATCGAATAGACGTCGTCGAAGACCTCCATCGGCTGCGGGATCGGCGCGTTGATCGAGGTGCCGCCGCGCGGATATTTGCAACGGTAGTAAAGCGTGACCGGCCAGTATCTGTCGCTGGCGGAGACGGCGAGGTCGGCATAGGTGCGCGCGCCGGGCGCCGTATAGGGTGCCATGCGGGCCATGTCTTCGGACGTGTGTATCTCTGGCCTGCCCCCGTTGGGGTTCTCCGCCCGAGATTCATCGACCTGCCCCTGGCGCGAAGGCGGGATCACCCGTTCGCTTGCGCTCTGTGCGAGAGCGCCAGCATTGGTGATCGCTGCCACACCAAGGATGCAGGAAATTCCTGCCAGCAATGTTGTTGGCTTCTTCAAGGCATTCTCTCCCGGTCAATTCCGATTTTACCGCAATGTAGTTCTGTTTATGCCCTTGGTTATGGCGGCGACTTGAAAACGATGTCAATCAGAAACGGCTAACTTGCAATGGTGTTGCATTTTAGATATCCCTTCCAAATCAAATGATATGGGTGAGAGGGTTTGGATGGTTGGTTTCTCCGTCAGCCAGAGAGTGCAATGCGCCAGTCAGCAGGACGTCGAGCGGTTTCGCGGGCTTCCCGTGGCCGTTGTAAGCGATGTCATGGACAGGTTGGTGGCTGGCGGCGCGCAGCTGCGCCCCATGCACCGTGAAGGATTGCTGATTGGCCCGGCCATCACGGTCCGCACCCGCCCGGGCGACAATCTCATGGTCCACAAGGCGCTGGATATGGCTGTGCCCGGAGACGTGGTGGTCGTGGATGCCGGCGGTGATCTGACCAATGCGATCATCGGTGAACTGATGGTAGCCCACGCGAAGAAGAAGGGCATTGCTGGCATTGTGATCAACGGCGCCGTTCGTGATCTTTACGCGATCTCGCAAGGGGATTTCCCCATCTTTGCTGCCGGCGTCACCCATCGCGGCCCTTACAAGGATGGTCCGGGAGAAGTGAACGCGGCGATTTCCATTGGCGGGATGGTGGTGCGCCCGGGTGACCTGGTCATCGGCGATCTTGACGGCGTGATCGCCGTGCCGGTGGAGGATCTGGACCGGATCTGCGCCGGCGCGGCAAAGAGGCATAGCGCCGAAACTGCCCAACTCGAAGCCATTGCTCGCGGCGAGAACGACCGCAGCTGGGTTGATTGCAAGCTGGAAGCAGCCGGTTGCGCGGGCCTGGGTGGGGGTGTCGCCTGATGGCAGTTGATCGCAATGCGCGCATCTGCATTCTGGGCAAGGCGCTCGCCTCTCCGGCCATGGCGCTGGCAAAGGAAGCGGGTGCCGAAGTCTTTCTTTCGAACAGCTATCTGCAGGACGAGGACTTGCAGGCTTTCCTCTCCGATCACCAGCCCGATGCCATCATCCTGCGGCTCGGCAAAGTGGACGGAGCTGCGATGGCGGCTGCGCCCAACCTCAAGATCATCGCCAAGCACGGCGTAGGCTACGATACGATTGACCTTGCGGCAGCATCCCGTCGCGGTGTGGTTGTATCAATCGCCACAGGGGCGAATGCCATCTCGGTTGCCGAACATTCGCTCGCCCTGATGCTCGGCGTTGCGAGGCAATTGACCTGGCTTGATGCACGGATGCGCAGCGGACACTGGGACAAGGCAGATTTTCTTGGCGCTGAACTCCACGGCAAGACGCTCGGAATCGTCGGGATCGGAGCGATCGGGCGCCATCTCGCCGGTATCTGCCGGGCACTTGGCATGGATGTCATAGTTTACGATCCGGCCTTGCCCAAAAGCGCCACGCTTGATTACCCGCGCACCGGATCGCTTGATGACCTGCTGCGGCAAAGTGACGTGATCAGCCTGCATTGCCCGCTTAATCCGGCAACAAAGAACATGATTTCCGCAACGCAGTTGCAGATGATGAAACCCGGAGCGATCCTGATCAACACGGCGCGAGGCGGGTTGGTCGATATCGACGCAGTGCTCGATGCGTTGAACGCCGATCGCATTGGCGGGGTGGGGCTGGATACATTTCCGGAAGAGCCGCCTGAACTGGTTGAAGCGCTTACGCGCCAGCGCAAACTGGTGGTCAGCCCTCACGTCGGAGCCAGCACTGTCGAGGCAGGAGAGCGTGTCGGCATGTTGGCCATGCAGCAGGTGCTCGACTGCCTGGCAGGCAATCCGATCGATGGCAGATATATGGTGAACGCTGACCCGGTTGAAACGCGCGCGGGCGCGCTGGGTTAGTCTGCCAGCGCGGCATTCGCCTCCATGGCTTGCTCGAAGGCGGTGCCACCGCCCAGCTGGCGGCTGAGCTTTCCGGCAGCCGCAATCATGTGCTCTGCCAGTTCGTTGGCACGGTCCTGCGTCAACCTGTTGCACGGCCCTGCCAGCACGAGTGCGCCGAAAAGTATGTCGCCGCTCTGGAAGACCGGGATGGAAAGCGAGGCCGCAAAGGGGTCTGAAGCGCCGGAGCTGTAAAGCGGAAGTTCGAGCGAGGTCTTGTCCTCGCTGTTGTCACCGAACCTGCGAAGCACCACAGCTGACGAGGCATCGTCCATCGGGCGAATTTCACCCGGCTGTTTATGCACCCCCAGCTGGTGCGGTGAGTTCACGCGGTACTGGCACTGCCGATAGCTGCCATGGCGGATGTAGATCGAGGCGGTTTCCCCGGATGCATCGACCAGCGTTTGCAGGACTGGCAGGACGTAGTGTTCCGCCCGCATGGATTCAGAATAGATCAGGTTCAGGCGTGAAATTTCCGGGCCCAGACGATAATCGCCATGCAAATCCTTGATCAGGAAGTTGTGATCTATAAGCGATCCGGACAGCCGCAGGGCGGTGCTCTTCACCAAACCCGTTCGTTTGGCGATCTCTGCGAGCGATAAGGCTTCATCGCCCCTCTGGAAACAGGAAAGGATTGTCAGGAAACGGTCCGCACTTGCGCGTCCTGGTTCAGTCTTCGCATTTTTTGATGCCATGCATCATCTCTAATCGCGGTTGAACGGATTGTATAGGTAGGCCGTTAGTCGGCGTAACCAAGTAGAACATGAAACGCTGTTGCATTTTGCTGATATCGGGTTAGAACGCCTGCCAAGATAACAAAAACCGGGATGACCTGAAGCGCGATCAGCCAAGCCGCACTCCGAGCAGGCAGGCCGATCGGCAATCCTTTTCGCAAAACGCCAGTAGCTATCGGAAGCAGGACCGAGGCTGCAATTGACTGACTTGCAAGGGAAGGGGATGGTTTTGGCAATTCCCACTGCTTTGGTAGCACTGGCCACGTTCATCGTCGTGATCATTGCCTGGAACGTGGTTTTCAAGCGCAACATGGGCGAAGCCATGGGGCTGGGCATGCTTGTTACTGCGGCTTTCGGTGGGTCGGATGCACCTGCACATCTGCTCGCCGGGCTGGAAGGGGCGCTTGATCACGAGGTGCTGTTCGCTGCGCTGGCGTTCGTGTTCATGGCCTTCCTGATCGATGAGACGGGGTTGATCGGAAAGATCATTGCCATTCTCAATTCCGCCTTCGGCCGGATACGCGGCGGCCCGGCTTACGTTGCGACAGCGGCCTCGGCGATTTTCGGTGCGCTGTCCGGGTCGAACTCGGCGAACACTGCAACTGGCGGATCGTTCACCGGTCCATGGATGGTCCGCACTGGCTGGACCCCGGCTCGCGCAGCCACCGTGCTTGCGGGCAACGGTGGTCTTGGCGCCGCGTTGCCGCCCAGCGCCTCGATGCTCATCATGATCGGTTTTGCAGGAGACCTGGTGACTACCGGCCAGGTATACCTCGCCCTGCTAACGGCAGGGGCATATCAGGTCCTTCACCGCATTATCATGGTGCGCTATTTCGTATCGGTCGACAAGATCGCCCACGTCAGTTCCGACATGGTCTTCCCGCCCTTGCGCGAAACCTTCAAGGCAGGCGCGGGTGCCGTTTCGATTTTCCTCGGGGCGATCATCCCGATTGTGGTCACCATCGGGCCGCTGGCAGACTATCTCGGCCGCGCGCCCGGGATGGAAGAAGCACTAGGGTCGATCTCAATCCTGATCTGGATTCCGGTCATGATTACCCTTCTGGCCCTGATTGCCGGGCGCCAGAACCTTCCCCGCAGTGCAAGCGGCTGGGCCGATATGCTCGGCCGTTCGCTCCCGCGTTTCGCAACTATCGGTGCGCTCTTGTATTTCGCGATCGCCGCCAGCGAAATTCTTGGCAATCTCGGTCTGGCCGAAGATGTGCAGATGGTTACGCAGGCTGTGCCCTTCTCGGCCCTTGGCATGCTGGTGGCCGTTGGGTTGCTGATTGTCATCGTGGCAGGCCCGCTGTCATCCACTGCAACGCTGACGGCTGTGGGACAGATTTCGATGTTGGCCCTGATCGGCGTTGGCGTTGATCCCCTGGCGGCGCTGACCGCCATACTCGTCTTTGCTTCGACCGAAGGGGCATCGCCGCCTGCGTCCGGATCGATCTTCATTGCCGCCGGATTGACCGGAGCGAAGCCCGAAGCCACCTTCATCCCGCTCATTGTCTATTATGTCCTGCCGATATTCGCGATTGCCTGCCTGATTGGCATCGGAATTCTGCCGCTTTGGAGGGGCTGACATGAAGAACCATGTTTTTCGAAAATTGCGTGTTCTGTTCGTCATCTCCCTGGCGGTTTGCATCCTTCTGGGAATGGCGCTGACGCTTGCGCAACTCATCGGCGTCGTGCTGCAAATCCCCGAGCTTGTCACAGAGAGTGAACGGCTGCTCTTGCGCCCGGCCATAGCATCTGCCGCTGCCTTCGGCCTGTTCTCGTTTGTTGCCTCCTATTTCCAACCCGGCGGCAAGGAGAATGACGAGGAGATGGAGGAGATCTGACCGCTGTCTCGGGCGCTATCCAGGCAAACTGGCTGAACAATCGGGCTGAGGGCATTCTCAAAGCAACCTGGCTGAGCGGGAAGGGCGATGCTAGCTGGCTTGGATGAGCAAGGCTGATAATCCGTTCCGACGAAGGGAGCGTGTGATGCTCAGATTTCGACAAATGAAGTCGCTACAGAAATTCGCCTCCGTCCACGCCCATTTCAACCAGGATCGCCATCTCGTAGACCGCCAGACCTACAAGGCGGCCGCTCGGCCGCCTTGGCTGAGTGGCAGAATCTCATGGTCTGACCAAGCGTTAGGGAAGGGCGAATTTCGCCAATCGGAGAAGATTTGCCGTCAGACTGACAGCACCGGCGGCCTTTAACTTCTGTCCCGCTCAGGAGCTCTCCTTGCTTCGCCCGACAGATCTCAAGGACCCTGTTATACTGATGGTCTTTAAGTCGCTTTGGAACTTGCACGCTCATAATTGAGCCAAGCTATCAATTTCATGGCGACTTCACCACGTCAGATTGTCGTCTCTGGTAACTTTTAGAACGCAATGACAATTTGACGTCGGCTAATTCCGCGTAGGGGAGCTCACACCAATCTGCTGCGTCAGCATTTATACGAACTACCCCGCCGTTAACCCGCCCCCGGGGGGGGTAAAAAGACGATAGGGTGGTGGAGTCGTCGCCGCGGGAGTGTAATTTTCGAGCACGCGACTAATACACCCCGTTTTCCGTACGGAGCATAACGAGGTTTTCTAAGTCATTGAAAAGATGGTGGGCGCGGCAAGGATTGAACTTGCGACCCCACCCGTGTGAAGGGTGTGCTCTACCACTGAGCTACGCGCCCGCCGGATTGCTCTCTCGGCAGGCGCGCGCCTTTGCCATGCCGCGCGGGCGATGACAAGCACTCAGTTTGCGAAAATATGCAGCGCGATGGTTTGCCACCACGGGGCAGGGTCGCCGCGCGCAGGTGCAAGTTGCTGGGATGAGCGATGCGGCACGCAGCCCATGCACAGCGCATGGATGCCCGGCTGCGAAACGAGCCGGTCCAGATCGCTGGCGAGCCGCGTTGCCAGCTGGCTTTCCTGCAAGGCGAACTGGCCTGAGACGGAGACCAGCGATTGCGGGGCTTCCTCGCTCGGGCCGCCTACAAATCCTGCCAGCATCGCATCGAAGGGATCGACCGGACTGGTGAGGTAGCGGGCTTGCCACTCCTCGCCCTCAAGGCCCGCTTCACCGGCCACCCATTCCAGCGCTGCGTCCAGCCCGCCAAACTGGTCAACCAGCCCCAGCTGGCGTGCCGATCCGCCGGTCCACACGCGGCCCTGGGCAACCTCGTCAGCCTTGTCGAGGCTCAGATTGCGCGATTCGGCCACGAGCGACAGGAAGTTGTCGTAAATGCTGGCGACTTCTGCCTGAAGCAGCGTCTCCACTTCGGGCGAGAAGCCGCCAAGGATATCCGGCTGGCCCGAAAGCGGCGTGGTGGTGACACGCTCTGCATTCACGCCATAGCGGTCAAGGATGTCCTTGAAACTGGGCACCACGGCAACCACGCCGATGGAGCCGGTGATGGTTTCCGGCTCGGCAAAGATGCGCTGGCCCGCGGTGGAAATCCAGTAACCGCCGCTGGCTGCGTAATTGCCCATCGAGATGGCAACGGGGATGCCCTTGTCGCGATAGCGCATCACCGCGCGGCGAATGGCTTCTGAGCCGGTGACGGTGCCACCAGGGGAATCGATGCGGACCACAAGGCCGGCAAGGTCATCATCCAGCCCGTCTTCCAGCAGCTTGGTGATGCGGGCGGCGCCTGCGCTGCCGGGGCCGGAGTTGCCGTCCGAGATTTCCCCGGCGATGGTGATTACACCGATGGGCTTGGGGCCGCTTGAGCCGAAGGTTCGCATAGCGTCGCCTTCTGCGGGGAGAGCGGCTGCCCATGTGTCCAGTGTGGTGTGGGCGAATGCGCCGGGCAATTCGTCCCACTTGTCCTCGCCAGCCGTTTCGGCAACTCGGGCGCTCCACTCGTCGCGCGTGCCGATGGTGTCTGCCATGCCGGTGGCCACAGCGATTTCGGCAAGGTCGCCCTGATGCTCTTCCAGCAAGGCGGGAAGGCCGGTGGTGATCGCATCGATATCGGCGTCAGGGCGGGCCTGCACCACATAGGCGCGGTATTCGTCCCAGATCTGGCCGAGGTAGGTCTCGAGGTTATCTCGCAATTCGGGAGACATTTGCGCGCTGGAATAGGGATCGCCCGTGCCCTTGAAGGTGCCCACCTGGTAGACATGGGCGTTGATGTCATAACGTTCGAATGCCTCGCCATAGAACAGGATGGTGCCGCCGGGCCCGCGCACGGCCATGCCGCCCATGGGATCGATCCACACCTCATCCGCCTGCGAGGCGAGCATCACCATGTCGTCCGTATAGGCGACGGCATAGGCATAGATCGGCTTGCCCGCGCGGCTGAAGCGGCCCAGCGCATCGGCCACTTCCTTCATGTTGACAGGCGCGCCGCCGGTGAAGGTGGTGAGATCGAGCGCCATGGAATTGATCCGCTCGTCCTTCGCCGCCTCGTCAATCGCACGGACAAGGTCACGCGCCTGATATTGCCGCGTCGGCAGGCTGCCGGAAAGGACGGTGGCCAGCGGATCGACGGGCGCGGCCTCTTCTACGATGGACCCTTTCAGTTCCACCAGCAGGGCGCCGTCTGTCACGCTGGCGGGGCTGGGCCGCGCGCTTAGCACGCTGAAAAGCGCGGCGAAAAAGAGCAGCATGAAGACGAGTGCCAGCGCATCCTTGATGCCCACCAGCAGCCGCCAGACCTTGCCCGCAAAACTCATATTCTCGTCCCGATCATTCCGTTTGGCTGCAACCTAGGGAGCCGCGTGTGATTGTGCCAGACGAAACAGCTTGAGTGGCCAAGATCACTCGACTAAGGGCTTGGCTTTAATGACATCGCAGCAGAACACATCCTCGCAAGGCCGCTATCCGGCCGGCGGGCGGGCCTTCCCGCACCGTGACCTCATTTCCATTGGCGCCTTGCAGACGCACGAAATCCTGTTCCTGCTCGACGAGGCGGAACAGTGGGTGCATCTCAATCGCCAACCGTCCAAGCATTCCGATGCTTTGGCGGGGCTGACGATTATCAACGCCTTCTTCGAAAACTCCACCCGCACGCTTCTCAGCTTCGAGATTGCCGGCAAGCGGCTTGGCGCGGACGTGGTGAACATGCACGCCGCCCAATCGAGCGTGAAGAAGGGCGAAACGCTGATCGACACGGCTGTAACGCTCAACGCCATGCGGGCGGATGCGATCGTGATCCGCCACGGTTCCTCGGGCGCGGTGGGGCTGATCGCGGGCAAGGTGGATTGCCCCGTGCTCAATGCCGGCGATGGCCAGCACGAACATCCCACGCAGGCTTTGCTCGATGCACTGGCCTTGCGCCACAAGCTGCGCGAGCGTGGCGAGGCGAGCAGCGACGGGATGATGACCGGCATGGTGGTGACCATCTGCGGGGACATCCTACACAGCCGCGTTGCGCGCTCCAACATCCTGTCTCTGCAGGGGCTGGGTGCCACTGTGCGCCTTTGTGCCCCTCCTGCGTTGATGCCGGTGGGCGTGGAGGCGATGGGTGTCGAGGTCTACAGCCGCTTCGAGGATGCGCTGTCGGGCAGTGACGTGGTGATGATGCTGCGCCTGCAGAACGAGAGGATGGACGGACAGTTCATCCCTTCTCCGCGCGAATACCGGCACCTTTACGGGCTGACGCAGGACAGGCTGGCGCTGGCACGGCCCGATGCCATCGTGATGCATCCCGGCCCGATGAACCGCGGGGTGGAAATCGAAAGCGACGTGGCAGACATGCCCGACCGCTCGATCATCACCCAGCAGGTGGAAATGGGCGTCGCTATCCGCATGGCCTGCCTTGATGTGCTGACGCGCAAGGCGCGCAAGATCCCCGGTTGGGGCGAGGGAGAATGGGTATGAAGCAACAGGCACCCATCTCCATCACCGGCGGCAGGCTGGTGACGCCCGAAGGCATTGTCGAAGGCGCATTGCGGCTGGTTGACGGATGCATCGCCGAAGTCGGCGGTTCTTCGCAGGATGGCGACGAGCTATTCGATGCCGGCGGCAAGCTGGTCGCTCCCGGCCTTGTCGATCTGGGCGTATTCGCTATCGACAAGCCCGCGTTCCACTTCGGCGGTATCACCCGTGCGGCGCTGATGCCGGACCAGTCCCCGCCGCTCGATTTTTCCTCGCGCGTGCGGTTCGCAGCGCAGAGCGGCAAGCCCGATTTCTGGGTGCACCCGCTGGCTGGCGCAACCGTTGGCCTGGAAGGTGCCCAGCTTGCCGAAATCGCCATGATGCGCGATGCCGGGGCCAGAGCGGTTGCCACGGGTCGCAACTGGATTGCCGACAGCGGCGTGATGCTGCGGCTGCTGCAATATGCAGCGATGCTGGAAATGGTGGTGGTCACCCATTGCGAAGACAGCGGCCTGTCCGGCAAGGCGGCTGCGACCGCTGGCGAAATGGCTACGCGGCTTGGCCTGCCGAGTGCGCCTGCTGAGGCCGAGGCACTGGCGGTTGCTCGCGATATCGCGCTGGCAGAGCTTTCAGGCGCGCGCCTGCATTTGCGTCAGGTGACCACTGCCGCTGCGCTGGACCTAGTCCGTGCGGCCAAGAAGCGCGGTGTTACCGTGACCGCCGGGGTTACTCCACCGCATTTCATGCTGTCGGACCTTGCGCTGGCAGAGTTTCGCACCTTCGCCCGCCTTTCGCCGCCCTTGCGCAGCGAGGCGGACCGTCAGGCGGTGATCGCAGCAATCGGCGATGGCACGATTGACGTGATTTCCAGCGGCCATGATCCGCGCGGCCCGGAAGACAAGCGTCTGCCCTTTGCTGACGCAGCGCCTGGCATGGCAGGGGCGGAAACCCTGCTCGCCATGGTCCTGACACTGGTGCGCGATGACGTTATCGCGATGGAGCGCGCCTTTGACCTCATTGCCCGCAATCCCGCCAAAGTGCTGGGGGTGAATGCCGGTGTGCTGGCCGCAGGAGCCGAAGCTGACGTCGCGCTGATCGATCCGGACAAGCCGTGGGTGGTGGATTCGCGCAAGATGGCCGCACAGGCAGGCAATACGCCATTCGACGGCCAGCCCTCGCAAGGCCGTGTTGCCGCCCTGTGGAAGGGCGGGGTAGCGATCAGCCACTGATGCTTTGCCGAAACTAGAAAACCCCTCTCACTTGCGGGAGGGGTTTCCTGTTGCCCGGCCGGGAGAGATTGTTGATTAGCCGGGTAGCCGGGTGGAGATTTCATCGCCTTATCGGCTGGCGAGCTGGAGACCGCTGTGCACGGCACCGGGCAGCGGGCTGGAAGCTGCCCAGCTGATGCAACCTTCGCCGTCGGAATTGTCCACGCGCTCGCACATGGAAGAGCTGTCAGCCTGTCCGAAGCCCGAAGCCGACACGCGGAAATAGCGCTTTCCGTTGAGCACGGCTTCGGTGATCACGCGGTCATGGTTGGCCAGTTCGGGATAGCGGCTGACGTAGATTTCCCAGGCGCGCTCGGCATTTTCCTGCGAGGAGAAGCTGCCCGGCTGAACAAGGTGTCCATCCACGCTGTCGTTTTGCAGCGAAGCGATCGGGCTGGACGGTGCGCCACCAGCATGAATGCTGCGGGTTGCCACCGGGCGAACGCCGGCGCGCACGGTGGTGTCTGCCTGCGCGATTTCACGCGGAGCACGGCGCGGTTCCTCTTCGTGCACCGCGCCCGGGATTTGCTGCACAACCGGGTTGCTGACGAAGACGATCTGCGAATTGCGCTCCATTTGTGGCATCGGGGCGGGTGCCAGCTATGCAGAAAGCGCCACTGTCGCGCCGCGCGTCTCCGGACAGCAGCCTGCTCCGGCTCCTGCGCCTGTCGCGGCGCG
>CAYXTJ010000076.1:5243-10826 GCA_964467715.1 uncultured Sphingomonadaceae bacterium | reverse complement strand
AGCGTTCCCAACGCAAGGCCCACTCACCAGCCACCATGGCGCAGGATAGATCGCCGCCTAACGGCAGCGGAAGCCCTTGAAGCGTCGTCGACGTTGGTGCGCAATGCAGCCAGCTTTTACGGTGGACGGCGTTGGGTTAATAACCGTAGAAAGTCCGGGCGACATATTCGGTAGCATCCTGCTCGGTTGTCCCTTGCGGTGCCGTTACGCGGCGTACAACACCATCCGGTCCTGTAACTTCAAACGTGACCTGCTCTGCTTGTGCTCCTGTCGGTGGACTTGCGCCGTAGCGCCGACCTACTTCTGGTAGCTGCTCACGCGTGACATCATCAGGCACGCCCGTGATAATAGTGCCATGGGCACCCGAACAAGGCCGGGGACAATTACTCGGGATCGACGGCATGGCTCAATGCTGTGCGCTCGCAGATCGTGATCGATCACGACATTAAGACCGATGTTCGCACCCTCATCGTGGGTAAGGCCAACTATGCGCAGAGGGGTGAGGAGATCCGCTTTGTCTGGGTTGACTGGTCCTTCGTATTGGAACGCGATCTCTCTTCCGGTCAGGCCCGCCAACTGGCGGCGAACCGGAGGGCGGAGGTGGCAGACGAAGCGTTCATGCGTTGCCTCGACCTTTCCACCGAACGACGGCGCAACGTCTCACATTATCCGGGCAGCAACTGCGCACCCAAGATATTTGCCGGCATGCCCGAGGCGAACGGCATCAAGAAGGACGAGTTTGCAGCTGCTATGGAGCGGCTGTCATCCAGCGGTGTGATAGAGTTCGACGCTGAACTGTGATTTCCTTGTATAGGCGAGGGGCGCCTTTCATATCAACCTTGACAATCGCGGGAAGTGCGGCACTATCGCAACCTATTAACTGAAGTTTCCGAGGGGGGGGGCTTGAACGAAGCAACCAAGCGATCAGCCAGTTTTGGCAGTGATGGCAAAAACATGGTTGTTGCCTATCTCCTCTGGTGGTTCCTTGGTGTTCTGGGAATTCATCGCTTTTATCTCGGCAAGATTAAAACTGGTCTTGCTCAGCTTCTGCTCTTAGCATTTGGCTGGATTCCGCTTTTCATTGGTTGGATCGTTCTCGGCTTCTGGTGGCTGTTAGACGCCTATTTCGTCTACAAATACGTCAGTGATTTTAATCAAGAGACCGGCGGAGAGCCGCTCTCTTTCACCGTCAAAACCAAGCAATCAGTCGGCGGTGACTTGGATCACCTCGAGCGCCTTCACGACCTGCGTGAAAAGGGGGTGCTCACTGAAGACGAATATCAAAAAAGACGATCAGAAATTTTAGGACCAGAATAAGGGGGGGTTATGAATTTTATAGAGGCAACTAAAAACGGTTTCAGCAATTATGCGACATGGAAGGGGCGATCTTCACGCTCTGAGTATTGGTTTTTTAACCTTTCATATGTAATAGCTTTCGTCATTGCCGCAGTTCTTGATAATTTGTTGGGGACAGATTTTTCCATCTCCGATCCATACATGGGTGAAGTGAGTGCGGGATACGGGATTTTAGCCGTGATTGTGATGCTTGGCTTCCTTTTGCCTTGCCTTTCGGTTTTTGTTCGCCGTCTTCATGACACGAATCGCTCTGGTTGGTGGTATTGGCTTTCTCTTGTGCCGTTGGTCGGAGCTATTGTGCTTTTGGTATTCCTCTGTACCAAAGGGACTGACGGACCTAATAATTTCGGCGAAGACCCTTTGAGCAATCTAAACGAAACATTCTCATAATTTTTTGAATATAGGCGGACGGCGAAGTCTTTGCACTTTGCCGTCCGTTTTGCATTTATCGATCATTCAGACTAACGACCTGCTCAGCAGGCGATTTCGCTTTGGAAGATTTGGGCTTCATCTTCGTTCCTTCGTCACTACGACCAAGCCCAAATCCTCCTTAAATCACAACCTCAAATCTGTGCCATAGGTGCTGACGGGGGACACGCCTGTGCACCATGCCTGACCTTGGTCCAGACACAGTCCTCTCGGCTGACCAGAGGATAGAAGGGGAAGTAAGCTCTGGGATTGTCCTTTTGGCGGCTTCTGGGCGTTGCAGGGACGGCATCGATCACGCCATCAAGCACAGCACCCTTCATTACGTTCCTGAAGGTGGCGGTCAGCATATTGCGAGTGGATGAAGATAGGTCGGGACGCTTCTGGCTGATGCGGTCTAGGTACTCGAGGAAGTCCTTGGTCTTTATCTCGGCGATGTCATGATGCTTGAACGCGTCCATCAAGCCCCACTGCTTGTTTTGCAGGAAGCTCTCGCCCAGACCGGCAGGCAGTGAAAGCCGGCACGATCGCGCTGTCGTGCCAGCGTTGCAGATTGGTATCCAAAATTGCCTTTGCATCTCCCTCCCCCCTGCGACTAGGGTTTGTGTGAACGTTACGTTCTTTGGGGGAAAGACATGCGGAATGTGCTGGCGCTGCGGCGTGCAATTGGCGTGAATTTGGCCTGTGCTGCGCTCGCTCTGGCGGGCTGTTCGGGCGAGACAACGCAAGGCGAGGCGAGCGAGGAGGCGCCCAGCCTGCTCAACACCGGAGAACGGCAGGTATTCTTTGGCGACCTTCACCTGCACACATCCTATTCGCTGGATGCCGCTGCGGCCAAGACCAACACCACACCGGATGATGCCTACACTTATGCCAAGGGCGAGGAGATCGATTACCTTGGCCGGATTATCAAGCGCAATGCGCCGCTCGATTTCCTCGCCGTCACCGATCACGCCGAATACCTAGGCAATGTACGCGCCGCGATGGCTGGCGAGATCGCTCCGCCGATTGATGACGAGGACGAATGGAAACGGCTGATCGCTCACGAAGGCGGTGACACCATGATGGAGCTGTTCGGTCTTGCAGTGGGCGGCTTGCGCGGTGTGGACACGCCCAGCCTGACCAATCCGAACCGCACCTATCAGGCATGGCAGGACATTATCGCATCGGCAGAACGGCACAATGATCCGGGCAAGTTCACAGCCTTCGTGGCCTTCGAATATTCGCCGACCTACGGCAATGCGGCATCCGCCGGCCACATGCACCGCAACGTGATTTTCCGCGGGCCGACCTATCCCGCCATGCCCTTCGGCGCGACCGACAGCCTCCATCATGAAGCCCTGTGGGCCTATGCCGAGGACAATCGCGCCAATGGCATCGACAGCGTGATGATTCCGCACAACACCAACCTTTCGGGTGGGCAGGCCTACAGCTTCCTCGATACCTATGGCCAGCCGATGAGCGCGGACTATGCCGCGCGGCGCAAGGCGAACGAGCCGCTGGTGGAAATCAGCCAGATCAAGGGCACCAGCGAAACCCGTCCCGAACTCTCGCCCGATGATGAATTCGCCGATTTCGAGCTGCTGCCCGCCGAGGGTGACCAGACCGGTGGCTATATCCGGCCCGGCCTTGCCCGCGGTTTGGAAATTGCCGAAATGCTGGGCATCAATCCTTACGAGCAGGGTTTCGTGGGTGCGTCGGATTATCATTCCGGCGCATCTTCCACGGAAGAGGACAACTATCCCGGCGCACTCGGCCTGTCCGATGACCATGCGAACGCCGCGTGGATCATCAATGATCTCTCGCCGGTTCTTGGCAGTCCGCTGGCCAACCTCTCTGCTGCCGGCCTCACCGGCGTATGGGCGGAAGAGAACACCCGCGAATCGATCTTCGCCGCCTTCCAGCGGCGCGAGACCTTCGCCACCTCCGGCCCGCGCATGCGCGTGCGCCTGTTTGCTGGCTGGGGCGATCCGTCCAGCTTCGCCAATGCGGCAGACTGGGCCACGCAGGCCTATCAATGGGGCGTGCCGATGGGTGGCAACCTCGCGCAACCCATCAGTGGCGCAACCGGCCCCAGCTTCCTGGTGCAGGCAGCAAAGGATCCGGCTTCGGGTCACCTCGATCGTATCCAGATCATCAAGGTCTGGCGTGAGGGAGGCCAGAGCTATGAGCGGATCTATGATGTCGCCTGGAGCGGGGACCGCACGCCGGGCGAAAATGGCAAGCTGCCTGCCGTCGGCAACACGGTGGATGCCTCGTCGGCAACATGGGAAAACAGCATTGGCGAGCCCGAGTTGTTCGCCAGCTGGACCGATCCCGAATTCGACGCTTCGCAGCGCGCCTTTTATTATGCGCGCGTAATCGAAATCCCCACGCCGCGCTGGGCCACCTACCTGTCTGTTGCCAGCGGTATCCCGCTGACCGCGAATACCCCTGCTTCGCTGCAGGAACGCGCCTGGACATCGCCAGTCTACTTCACCCCGCTCGGAGCTGAATCTTAATGCAAACCCGCCTCCTGTTCGCATCTGTCGCGGCACTTTCGCTTGCTGCCTGCCAGCAAGGTGCGGAAGCGCCCGCCACTCCAGCGCAAGACATGGCTGTTGCTGCCGCGCCTGCCGCAGACCCGCTGCCGCTGGGCGACCGCGTGCTCTTGTGGGGTGATACGCATGTGCATTCGCGCAATTCGGTAGATGCCTTCGCCACAGGCCTTGCCAGCGCGGATATCGACAGCGCCTATCGCTTCGCGCGCGGTATTCCGGTGGTCTTCCCCAAGACCGGCCAACGCGTGCAGATTGACCGTCCGCTCGATTTCCTCGTGATGTCGGACCATGCCGAAAACCTAGGCATCTCGCCGCGCATCGAGGCTGGCGATCCCAAGGTGGTCGATACCGTCCTCGGCGGCCGATTTGCCCGCATTCTTGCCGAACGCGGCGGGGCGGCCTTCAGCGCGGCGATGATGGGTTTCGATCAGGCGGAGAAAGATCGCCCGGCCTATTTCGCAGAATTGCTGACTGACGAGAACCGCCAGATCAGCTGGGATGCGCAGGTTGCCGCGGCAGAGCGGCACAATATCCCCGGCACTTTCACCGCCATCATCGGCTGGGAATGGTCTTCCACTCCAAATACCCGCAACCTGCATCGCATCGTGATGACCGATGTTGGTGGAGATGTGGCGCGCCAGTTCCTGCCGTTCAGCTATTACCAGTCTGACAGGCCGGAAGACCTGTGGTCCTTCTTCGAGCAGACCAAGGCGCGCACCGGTGCCGATTTCGTGGCCATGCCGCACAACTCCAACCTGTCTGACGGGCTGATGTTTGCGCTCGAGGATTCGGACGGCAATCCCTTCACTGCTGCCTATGCCGAGCGCCGGAGCATGTGGGAGCCGGTGGTGGAGATGAGCCAATACAAGGGCACGTCGGAAACCCATCCTGTGCTTTCGCCGACAGACGAATTTGCCAATTTCGAACTGCGCAACATGCTCCTTTCCGGCGAGTCGACCGAGGCATCGCAAGGCTCATATGTGCGGGGAGCATATTTGCGCGGCCTGGCCGAAGCAGCGCGGATCGGCCGCAACCCGTTCCAGTTCGGCATGATCGCGGCGAGCGATTCCCACACCGGCTTCTCTTCGGTGGAAGAGGACAACTTCCTCGGCAAGATGGCGGAGGACTTCCTCCCGGCAGAGCGCGTGGGGCCTGATGCCACAGGCGCCATCTTCCCCAATGTGCAGATGAGCGCGGGCGGCCTCGCCGGTGTCTGGGCAGACCGCAATGACCGCCAGTCGATCTTCGCCGCCTTCCGCCG
>CAYXTJ010000076.1:0-5143 GCA_964467715.1 uncultured Sphingomonadaceae bacterium | reverse complement strand
TGCAGATCCCCACGCCGCGCCAGCACGTGTTCGATGCGCTGGCCATGGGCGTTGATCTGGCCACCATCGACATTACCCCCACGATCCAGGAACGCGCCTGGTCATCGCCTGTGTGGTACATGCCGTGAAACTGACTGCCTGGCTCAAAGAGCCGCTCGTTCACTTTCTCGCCGCCGGAGCGGCGCTGTTTCTGCTTGCAAGCTGGATCTGGCCCGCGCCCGAGGCTGGCCGCGTGATCACAGTTGGCGAAGCGCAACTGCTCGACCACCTGCAGCGCCGCGCGCAGCTTTATGATGAAGAGGGCTTTCGCGAATTGCTGGCAGGCATGAGCGAGGAAGAGCGCGCCCAGCTGGTGCGCGATGCCGCCGTGACCGAGGCGCTTTACCGCGAAGGGCAGGCGCTGGGTCTGGCCGAGGCCGATCCGATGATCAAGCAGCGCGTGGTGCAGCAGATGCGCTTGCTGCTGGCCGAGGAAGAGGCATCCGATGTCGAACTGACAGAAGACGACGTGCGCGCCTATTTCGAAGCGAACCAGGCGCGCTATGCCGAGGGGGCGCGGGTCAGCTTCAGCCATGCCTTCTTCTCCACCGACCGGCGCGGACCGGGTGCGGAGGCAGCCGCCCGCGCAGCGCTGGTCGAAATGCGCCAGAACGCCAGCTTCGGTGAAGCAGGGCGCTATGGCGACCGCTTCCTCTACCAGCTGAACTATGCCGATGCCGCCGCGCGCGAGATCGCCGGCCAGTTCGGCGAGGAATTTGCCGTCAAGCTGTTCGAGATGGAGCCGGGTGAAGAATGGCAAGGCCCGATCCGGAGCCAGTATGGCTGGCACGTCATCGGCCTGGCTGAGAGGAACGCTCCGCGCGTGCCCGAGTTTGACGAGATCGCCGGGCGTGTGGTGCAGGATGCGATTGCGGATGCCCGCGCGCAAAGCGCCATCGCCGCGATTGACCGGCTGATGGAGAATTACGAAGTGCGCGACGGGGCAGGGATCATCGATTGATGCGTTTCCTGCTCGCTTGCCTTGCCTGGCTGTGCGCGCTGGCGGCCATACCGGCGCAAGCCGATGACAACCGGCCGCTGACCATCACGCTGACAGAGCTGGATGCAGGAAACATCGAGGCAAGGTGGAAGATCCCCGCCAATGTCGAGGCGGGCTTCATCCCGCAGCTCTATGCACCGGACGGCTGCCTGGCGGGCGAACAGACACGCCAATGGTCGGACGAGCTGGGCCATTGGAAGCAGCAGGACTGGACCTGCACCGATGGCCTGTCCGGCAAGGACATCACCATCGACTACACCGTGGCCAATCCCGGACTTGCCACCATCGCCCGCCTGCGCCTTGGCGGTGAACCGGTTCAGACGCTGCTGCTGCAGCCGGGCGAGGAGGTGCTGCATATTCCGGCACCGGAAGAGGCGGGTAATTCCAATACCTTCGCCGAATTCGTGAAGCTGGGCTTCGAGCATATCTGGGAAGGGATCGACCACCTGCTGTTCGTGACCGGGCTGATCATCATCGCCGGCACATGGCGGCGCATCCTGGTGACGATTACCGGCTTCACCGTGGCGCACTCGATCACGCTGGCGCTGGCTGCGCTCGACCTTGTCCAGCTGAACATCCGCGCGGTGGAGACGGTGATCGCGCTTTCGATCGTGTTCCTTGCGGTGGAAATAGCGCGGGGGAAGAAGGACAGCCTCACCTGGCGGCGGCCCGTGGCCGTGGCGGTCAGCTTCGGCCTGTTGCACGGCTTCGGCTTTGCCAGCGTGCTGCGCGAAATCGGCTTGCCTGACGAAGGCCTGCTGACGGCGCTGTTCGCCTTCAACATCGGCATCGAGATCGGTCAGGTGATCTTTGCCGGCGTGCTGTTTGCCGCATGGCAGATCGCCCGCCGCCTGCAGCCGGTGGCGGCGCAGACTGCGCCCTTGCAGAAGCTTGCGGCATACGCGCTGGGCATCACCGCAAGCTACTGGCTGTTCGAGCGGCTGACATCTGCCTGATATTGACGAGCACGATGCCATCGTGCGCGAAATCCGCATGGCCGATGCCCGCCTTGCGCTGCTCAACCGCGCGATCCTGCTGCTGGTGATGTCCGGCGTATGCATCGGCACCACGGTGGCGCTGCTGTTCCTCGAAGAATTTGCCCATCTTGGGCTCAACCCCGTGGCGGCCGGCGTGTTCATCGTGGCGATCACCCTACTGATGATCGCGCTGCTGCTGTTCCTGAAGGAAACGCGCGAAGCGGCGGCGCTGCGTATTCCGCGCAGCTACCTCGAGACAGAACGCAAGCTCTAAGCGCTGTCAGCCCTCTTCGGGCAGCCGGTTGTCCTCACGCGGGGGAGCGACCAGCTTCTGGCCCTGCTGGCGGATCGCGCCTTCCACCATCGGCTTGATGAAGCCCAGCGCGGCGGGCAGCTCAATCTCAAACACCACCTCGTTGTCGGCAATGTCGATATGGCCATTGAGGTCCTGCCCCATGGCCTTGATCGCCATGGTCATGCGGTCTTCCGTGGGCCAGCTGGTGGTCACTTCAGCCATGCCGCCGGGCACGGCATCAGCGATGGAGTGGCTGTTGCTCTTCAGGCGGCGGCGAACTTCCTCGCGGCCCAGCTCGTGCGGGATTGCGACCTGCATATCGGTTCCTCTCAGCTCTTGTCTGGCGGCGGCAGCCCTTCGGCATCGCCGTATTTGTAGTCTAGATAGCGCGTGCGGATGGCGAGGTCGTCCAGCGATCCTTCGGCCAGCTGGCGCGTGACGTGGTCAATCTCCTTGCTGATCTTGCCCAGGCTTTCGACCAGCTGCTTGTCCGGTGTGGAACCGGCCCGCTCCTCGCGCCGCAAGTGCTGCGGGATCTTGCGATAGCTGTCGATCATCTCGGGCAGCACCTCGCCCACCAGCTTGCGAGTTTCGCCAGCAGCGGGATGCGCAGGATCGACATGTTCCAGTTGCGCGCCAAGCCCATCAAGCTGCACGCCGATATCCTCCACCAGCCGCACGGCGGGCGGGGGCAGGGCGGGGCGCTGGCTTTCCAGCCACAACTCGGTGCGGGCGACCAGCCGGCGCGCGTCCTGCGTGCGGGAAAGGGTAGCCCGGTCAGGCACCTTGATCTTGCGCGAGGCGAAAAAGCCGATGGCGCCCATCAGCGCGAAGAACGTCACCATCACGCCGACAAAGCCGATACCGTCGATAATCACGCCAGCGACGGACGCTGCAACAAGGATGCCCACCACAGCGAGCGCGATATTGCGCAGCTTCTTCGTCAGATGCTTGCGGCGCAGCCTGCGCGAACCTTCGGCCACGCCTTCCATCCGGTGGCGGCCACTGTTCTGGTTGTCGTGCACCAGCGCTCGGCCTTCGCGGATCAACCGGTCGCTTTGGGTGGTGAGGTCACCTGCCATCAGCTATCGAGGCTCAGCAGCGATTTCTGGTTTGACACTTCCTTGGCTGCCTGTGCCTGGCCTTCGGCGCGGGCGATGTAGCCCTTGGACTTCTCCACCTCGTCAGACAGCGTGTTGACCGTCTGCTTCATGGATTCCAGCGCGCGCAGCTTGAAGCTGTCGACCTCGTCCATCGTGTCATAGATGTTCTGGAAAGCGCGTTGCAGCGTTTCCATCGGGATGGTGCTGGATGCGGCCTGCTCGTGGATCTGCGCGGTATTCTCGCGCAGCAGCTGGCCGGTGGAATCGATGATCCCGGCGGTTGTCTGGTTCAGGGCGGTGATCTGGCCCAGCACCAGCTTCTGGTTGGTCATCGCCTGCGCCACGGTTACGGCGGTGCGCAGCGCGCCCACGGTGGTGGTGCTGGCGCGGTCCACGCCCTTCACCAGCTCGACATTGTTTTTCTTCACCAGGTCCAGCGCCAGATAGCCCTGCACCGAGACGGCCATCTGCGTCAGCAGGTCCTGCTTGCGCTGACGGACATAGAAGAGCGCGGTTTCGCGGATGGCCTTGGCCTTTTCCGGATCGGTCGCGTCGAGTTCCGCTGCCTTGTCCCCCAGCCGCTGGTCCAGAGTGCCGGCGATGTGGATCATCTGCTCGAGGTTGCCCATGGCTTCCCACAGCTTCTGGCGCTCCACGTCGATAGCCGCGTTGTCCATCAGCAGTTCGTCCTTACCGCTGGCAAGGCGGGCAAGGATCGCCTGGATATGGCCTTGGGCGGAGGTGTAGCTGTCAAAATAGTTCTTCAGCTTGTTGCCGAAGGGAATGATGCCGAACAGCTTGCGCCCGGTCATCTTGCCGCGGCGGCCGGGATCGAGGTCCTCCACCGTGCGGCGCAGCTCGGAAAGATCGGCGCCCACCCCGGTTTCCTGGTCCATCGCGCGCACCGGGCGATCAAGGAAGCGGTTGGACATTCCTGCCGCCGCCATGATTTCCTTGCGGCCCATATTGGTGATCTGGTCCACCTTCTGGCCAAAGTCGGGCGACTTGGCATCAAGCGCGATCAGCTCCTCCACGAAACCGTCCACCTTGTGGTCCAGCGCGGTTTTCTTTTCCTCGGCCACGGGAACAAGGCCGGCCGCCTTTTCTGCGGAGACCGTCGGCACCGGATCCGGCGGGGTCAATTCCAGGTCGGTTTCAACCTTGGTCGTCGTGTCGTTGCTGGTGGCCATTCCCTCAAATCCCTCACAGAATACGTCTCTGCTGTATTAGGTATGCAAGACACGCATTTCAAGCATTGCTGGTTTTGTGTGATACCGAATATACCGCGCTTTGGATCTTGAGGCGAATATCAATGGCAACTGAACCACCGGCAACCCCGGTAAACACGGCAACTTACAGCTTCGGCAATGTGCTGGAGACGTGGCGGCGCTGGTGGCGCATGTCGGTTACTGCAACGGTTGACCAGGCGGCGGTGATCCAGAAGCGCCGCGTGGAATGCGAGGTAAGCTCGCGCTACCTGCTGATGATCACCATGTCGGCGGGCATTGCCATCCTCGGCCTGTTGCTGTCTTCGCCTGCCGTGGTCATCGGCGCCATGCTTCTCTCGCCACTGATGGACCCGATCATGGGGCTGGGTTTCAGCCTTGCGATTGGTGACTTCAAGTGGATGAAGCAGTCCGCCCGCTCGCTCGCCATCGGCACCTTGTTCGCCGTGGTATTCTGTGCGCTGGTGGTGTTCATGTCCCCGCTGCAAACGGTGACGAGCGAA
>CAYXTJ010000075.1:0-10847 GCA_964467715.1 uncultured Sphingomonadaceae bacterium | reverse complement strand
TGACAGGCCGTAGCTTACATTCTCGACATTGCTTCCGGTGATAACGCTGCCATCGGCAAACAGCAGCGCCGCGCCCACGCGAAAGCGGGAATAAGGCGCGTAGGCATTGCCCGCCGCACCTACCGCCGCTGCAATCAGCTGATCCATCGACACGCTCACGGCTGTGCCACCACCCAGCGCACCGGATCGCTGGTCACATCGGTCCACAGCGCCGGATTGGCCGTCCACAAGGTCCACGGCCGGCCCGCATACTCCGGCTCCAGCCATGCACGTTCAAGCCACAGGTCGCGTTCGACATTGCTGGAGATGGCGTAGTGCTCCTCGAACGCGGCAGAGACCTTCAGGATCGCGCGCTGGCCGGTGTGCGCTTCCACCTGGTTGAGGAAAGTGGTGAGCTCGCTTTCCACCGCAGCTTCGGAAACCGGGTCCGCACAATCGCTTGCCAGCGCATCCAGCGCGATCACCGGCGGCAACATGCTGGCATCGCGCGGCACGATAGTGACGAAATTGCCCGCCTGCCGCTCTGCCGCGATGCAAGGATTGTAGCTGTGGACCACGCCGAACGGCAGGGCCGTCTCGCCCAGCGCGCGCAGGTTTGCGCCCAGCATTGGATCGCGCCCGGTCTCGCCCTGGCTCGCCTTGACATAGGCAAAATTCGCACCCGTGGCAGCCAGCGCGCGAAAATCCAGCTCGCCGTCAGAGGCTCCAACCAGCACGCCCTGTACAGGGTATGCCTCGCGCGAGGGCGTCCAGTGCTGCGCCTCCCACCACGCGTAGATCGCGCCCAGCGCTGCTGCCAGCAGCACGAATGCGGCGATGCGCCAGCGCCAGCGGAATACCTTCTTGCGACCCATGAAACCCTGCGACCTCTAATACACTCGCACCCGGCAGCAGCCGGCGCGCGTCATGCCTTGATATGCAGAACGCAGATCAAAGTGAACAGCCGCCTTGCGGTGGCAAAATCCGTCACGATCTTGCCTTCGAGGATATTGAGCAAATGGCGCGTGCCGCGATCGTGGATCGCACGGCGCGCCATGTCGAGCGTTTCGATCTCGCTCGCCGTCGCCTTGCGCAGAGCCTTGTAATAGGAATCGCAGATCGCGAAATATTCGCGGATCACCCGCCGCAGCCGCCCCATGCCAAGGCCGATGATGCCCGCCTCCTCGCCTTTCTCGTCACGCAGGCTCACCGCCAGCATCCCGTCTATCACGGACAGGCGCAGATCCCACGGGCCGCGATGGCCCTTGGTGAAAGCTGCCAGCGGGCGGAATTCATTGTCGTCCACAAGGTCGCGCAGCGCAATTTCGCGCTCGTTCTCCACATCGGCACTGCGCGCGATGATCGTCGCTTCGTCGAGCGTGATCGTGGCGATCTTGTCCTGTGGCGAAGTGGTCAACATGATGGGCGCCTTTTCGCAGAGAGAAAGCCATGCTGCAATTGCGAAATCAAGGATGTGAAATTCGCAATCCCCGCTATCCACAGGCACATTCTGGCACTGGGTGCTTGCGGTGAATCACCGGCAAGCGCATCAGGCTCGGCATGGCTGACGAAGACCTCCTTATCCGCTCCGCTTCCGATGATGCCTCCGGCGATGTGCGTGGCCGTGCGCTGCCTGCCAACCTTGAGGCGGAAGCCGCCTTTCTGGGCGCCGTGCTGATCGACAACCGCGTGCTGGAAGAACTGGTCGTGCCCTTGCGTGCGGAGCATTTCTTCGTGCCGCTGCACCAGCGCATTTTCGATCGCATCGTCAGGCTGACGGAAAAGCAGATGGTCGTCACCCCGGTGACGCTGAAGCCCTATTTCCAGGATGACGAGGCGCTGAAGGAACTGGGCGGAACGGCCTATCTCGCGCAGCTGACCGCTGACGGGCAGGGCCTACTCGCCCCGCGCGAACTGGCCCAGCAGATCTATGACCTCGCGCTGCTGCGCGCGCTGGTGAGCGTGGGCCGCAACCTCGTCGAAGAAGCGCTCGACACGTCTGACGAGGTGGAGCCGCTGCGCCAGATTGAAATGGCCGAAGCGCGGCTGTTCGAAGTGGCCGAAGGCGCCAGCAGCGGGAACGAGGCGTCGACCTTCAAGACAGCGTCGTTCACCGCCATCAAGCTGGCCGAAGCAGCGATGAATTCGGGCGGCTGCCTGTCCGGCAAGACCACCGGCCTGGCGACGATCGACAGCAAGACCGCGGGCCTGCACAATTCCGACCTCATCATCCTTGCCGGTCGCCCCGGCATGGGCAAGACCTCGCTCGCCACCAACATCGCCTTCAATTGCGCCAAGGAACATCTCGACTGGCAGCGCGATGGCGGCGAGTTCAACTATGGTGCGCCGGTAGCTTTCTTCAGCCTGGAAATGAGCGCGGACCAGCTGGCCACGCGTATCCTTGCCGAGCAGGCGGAAATCAATTCGGAAAGCCTGCGCACCGGCAAGATGGACCGGGCGGACTTCCAGCGCCTGTCGCGCGCCAGCCAGGAACTGGCGGACCTGCCGCTGCTGATTGACGACACACCCGGCCTCACCATCTCCGGCTTGCGCACCCGCGCCCGCCGCCTGAAGCGTCGCCACGATATCGGCCTGATCGTGATCGACTATCTCCAGCTGCTGCAGGGTTCCGGCCGCGCGCAGGACAATCGCGTGAACGAGATTTCCGAAATCTCGCGCGGGTTGAAGACACTGGCGAAGGAACTCGCCGTTCCGGTGATCGCCCTGTCGCAGCTCAGCCGTGCGGTGGAACAGCGCGAGGACAAGCGTCCGATGCTCTCCGACCTGCGCGAATCCGGCTCTATCGAGCAGGACGCGGACATGGTCTGGTTCATCTACCGCGCAGACTATTACCTCGAAGCCACGCGGCCGGACTTGCCGAGCGAGAGCAGCACCAGCGAGGCGAACGAGAAATATGCGCAGTGGGAGCAGCGATACCTCGAGCTCAAGAACAAGGCGACGCTGATCGTGGCCAAGCAGCGCCACGGCTCCACCGGCAATGTGCCGCTGATCTTCCAGAGCGAGTACACCAAGTTCTCGTCCCCGGCGACGAAGGACTATTCGGACTGGGGCTACGAATGAGGGTTTTGCGAGGCCAAAACCTCGCACCCACCGCCCTTATCACAACCCCAGATTCAGCTTCCGGCTGACGGTATAATCCAGCCCCGAAACAAGGAACCAGCTGCCGTACCAGCGCAGCCGGTTGAGCACGCCGCCCTGCTGGCGATGCACTTCGCTGGTAATCTCAAGCGATGCCTCGAAATGCCCGGCAATGAATTCGCGCATCCGTTCCGCCAGCGCCTTGTCCTCCACCCTGAGCACGATCTCCAGGTTCAGGTAGAGGCTGCGCATGTCGAAATTGGCGCTGCCCAGATATACCGCATCGTCCAGCACGATCAGCTTGGTGTGGAGCTTGCAAGGCAGGAACTCCCAGATCTTCGCGCCCGATTTCAGCAAGCTGCGATAGAGCAGGCGGCTCGCCCCGATGGTGGCGCCATTGTCTGACTTGCCAGCCATCAGCAGCCGCGTCTGCCCCTTCTTCGCGATCCGCCGGATGCGGCGGCGCAAACGCTTTGGCGGCGAGAAATAGGCCATCATCATGTCCAGCTTTTCGCCATAGATCAGGTCCCGGCTGATGATCTGCGCCCAGCTCGACAGCCCCTTTGTCGGCCCGCCGATAAGCAGACGCACAGGCCCTTCCCCGCTATCCCATTCGCGCACGCGGCGGCGGATATCGCGGAATTGCGACTTCCAGGAATTGGTCCAAGCGTCGAGCTGGTCGAACCAGTCATCCACACGCCCCACGATGTCGCCGCACAAGGTCACCGCAAGGTCATTCCAGCCATCGCGTTCGGGCGGGGCGAAATAGCTGTCCTCGATATTGAAGCCGCCCAGCATCGCGGTATGGCCGTCAGCCGTCACGATCTTCTGGTGGTTGCGAATGAGGTAACGGCGCGACCAGCGCGGCTGGAACACGCAGAAATCGCCGCCCGCCGCCACCAGGTCGGCAAAGAACGCCTCGTCCGCCTCCGCGCCGAAACCATCGACGATCAGCTTCACGCAGACCCCGCGCCGGGCAGCCGCCACCAGCGCATCGCGCACCTTGCTGCCTGCCGAATCGGGGGCGAAGATGTAGAAGGCCAGCTTGAGGCATTCCTCCGCCTCGTCGATCAGGCGAAGCAGGCGCTCCAGCCGGTCCGCGCCCGAGGGGTAGAAGCCCAGCTCCAGCCCTGGCGCGCTGGCGTGGAAAGGCTCCGGATCGCGGTATTCTGCCAGCGGATCGCCAGCGACTGGTGAAGCCTCGTTCATGCCTCCTTCTAGCAGGCCTGCGCCCGCGGAAAACCTTGACGAAATGGCCGCTTTCACTTATCCGCTGCCCTTTCCGCACAAGTTGCATAGAAATTGGAGTGCCCCATGGCGCGCGTTACCGTCGAAGATTGCGTCGACAAGGTCCCCAACCGTTTCGATCTCGTCCTGCTGGCTGCCCAGCGTGCGCGCGAGATTTCCGGCGGTTCGGAAATCACTCTCGATCGTGACCGGGACAAGAACCCCGTTGTCGCCCTGCGCGAGATTGCCGAGCAGACCGTGAAGCCCAAGCAGCTTCAGGAAGCGCTCACCCAGTCGATGCAGAACTTCCTCCCCGATGAAGAGGACGAAGCTGATGACATCGGTTCGCTGAGCCAGTCGGCAGAGGCCATGCGCCTGTCCGCATCGGCTCCCACCCGGTCCACCTCGATCGGCGCCGATTACGACGGCTGATTCGATACATATCGAACCCAAAGGGGCCGCACCGCGCTGGTGCGGCCCTTTTTGTTTGCGCTGTTTGCGTAGCCGCCGCTTCGGGTTACACTCGCATCCCATGGCGGGGGCAGCATGAGCGATATTGGCGAAGGTCTGGGCACGGCCGTGGAAGGCGGCCTGTTCGCGCGCGTGCTCGATCCGTTATCGGGCGCGAAAGAGCGGCATGAGGGCGATCCCGAAAACTGACTCAATTGCGGCACGCAGCTGGTCGGCGCCTATTGCCATGCCTGCGGGCAGAGCGGCCACATCCACCGCACCATCGGCGCTTTCATGCACGATCTTCTGCACGGCGCGCTCCACTTCGAGGGCAAGATGTGGCGCACCCTGCCCATGCTCGTGCTGCGCCCCGGCAAGCTGACGCGGCGCTATATCGAGGGGCGCGGGCGCGCTTCGTGTCGCCCATGGCGCTGTTCCTGTTCAGCGGCTTCCTGATGTTCGCCGTGTTTCAGGTCCTGGGAATTACCGCGCCGACGGATACGGCCGCCAATGCCCAGATCGAGGAGATGCAGGCCGGGCTGGAAGAAGGCATCGCTGCCGAGCTGGAGCCGCCAGTAGATCCCGATGCACCTACCGAAACCCCCGCGAGCAGCGACGAGAGCGACGTTATCCAGACGATCCCGCTGGACGACGACAGCAACACGCGCCTCACCATCAGCGATGCCGCCGATGACGGGTGTCTGGGGGCCTTCCTAAACAATGCCCTCGGCGGCAAATGGCGCGAGAACCCCTCGCTCATGCTCTACAAAAATACAAGCCAACGCTTACAAATTCTCCTGGCTGCTGATCCCGCTGTCGATCCCGTTCATGTGGCTGCTGTTCGCGTGGAAGAGGCGGTATCGCGGTTACGATCACGCGATCTTCGTAACATATTCGCTCAGCTTCATGACGCTGTTGTTCATCACCGTTTTCCTGCTCTACGCGCTGCATGTTGCGGAAGCCGTGATCATGACGCTGATCTTCCTCGCTCCGCCGCTGCATCTCTACAAGCAGCTGCGCGGCGCCTACGATCTTTCCCGCTTCTCGGCCTTTTGGCGACTGCTGGTGCTGTCAGGCTGCATCTGGGTGATACTTGTGCTCTTCATGCAGCTACTCCTGCTGCTCGGCGCGTTCTGAAAAGGCGAAAGGGCGGCGCATCGCTGCACCGCCCTCACCATTTTCTCGAAGCTGTAGGAAAGACCCGAAGCGTCAGGCGCCCTGCGGGGCCTCTCCCGAACCGCCGAAGCGCTTGCCCGCCTTGGGGATGGAGGAGCCGTGCACCGGCTGCACCGGAAGCGGCCCCTTGGGCGCATCGGGGCGGTCGATCTTGCCGTTGTCGAGCAGCTGCTTGATCTCCTCGCCCGTCAGCGTCTCATATTCGAGAAGCGCCTCTGCCAGCAGGTGCAGCTGGTCCTTGTGCTTGGTCAACAGCTCGGTAGCGCGCTTATGCGATCCTTCGACCAGTTCCTTGATCTCTGCATCGATCAGCTTGTTGGTGTCTGCACCGGCCATGGTCCGCACCGTCTGGCCCATGCCGAGATAGCCTTCCTGGCTCTGCTCGTACATCAGCGGGCCGAGCTTGTCGGACATGCCCCACTTGGTGACCATGTTGGTGGCAAGGCTGGTGGCATACTGGATATCGGACGACGCGCCGGAACTGACCTTGTCATAGCCGAAGATGATTTCCTCGGCCACGCGGCCACCCATGGAGACGGACAGGTTCGCGTGCATCTTGTCACGGTGGTAGGAGTAATTGTCCCGCTCCGGCAAGCGCATCACCATGCCCAGCGCGCGGCCGCGCGGGATGATGGTGGCCTTGTGGATCGGGTCGGATGCCTTTTCATGCACGGCGACGATGGCATGGCCAGCCTCGTGATAGGCGGTCATCTTCCTCTCGTCCTCGGTCATCACCATGGACTTGCGCTCGGCGCCCATCATCACCTTGTCCTTGGCGTCCTCGAACTCCTGCAGGGCGACAAGGCGCTTGTTGCGGCGCGCGGCCAGCAGGGCAGCTTCATTGACGAGGTTGGCAAGGTCCGCGCCGGAAAAGCCGGGCGTGCCGCGGGCGATGGTGCGGGCATTCACGTCAGGCGCCAGCGGCACCTTCTTCATGTGCACGGCAAGGATCTTCTCGCGGCCATCAATGTCGGGGATCGGCACTACAACCTGACGGTCAAAGCGGCCCGGACGCAGCAGAGCGGGGTCAAGCACGTCCGGGCGGTTGGTGGCAGCGATGATGATGATGCCTTCATTGGCCTCGAAACCATCCATCTCCACCAGCAGCTGGTTCAGCGTCTGCTCCCGCTCGTCATTGGAATTGCCGATGCCATTACCGCGATGGCGGCCCACGGCGTCGATTTCGTCGATGAAGACGATGCACGGCGCGTTCTTCTTCGCCTGTTCGAACATGTCACGCACGCGGGATGCACCGACACCGACGAACATCTCCACGAAGTCCGAACCTGAAATAGTGAAGAACGGCACGCGCGCCTCACCCGCGATTGCGCGGGCGAGCAGCGTCTTGCCGGTGCCGGGCGAGCCGACCAGCAGCGCGCCCTTGGGGATCTGGCCACCCAGCTTGGAGAAGCGCGACGGGTCCTTCAGAAACTCGACGATTTCCTGCAGTTCCTCGCGCGCTTCATCGATGCCGGCCACGTCGTCAAAGGTGACGCGGCCCTGCTTTTCGGTGAGCAGCTTGGCCTTGGACTTGCCAAAGCCCATCGCGCCCGATCCGCCGCCCTTCTGCACCTGTCGCAGCGCGAAGAAGGCGATGCCCAGAATCAACAGGAACGGCAACGTCTGGATCAGGATGTAGAGCAGCATGTTGGTCTGCTCGGGCTGCGCGCCGGTGAAGCTGACGTTGTTGTCTTCCAGCAGCTTGGTGAGGCCAGTGTCCCCGTTGACCGGCGTGGTGGTAAAGGCGGTGTCGTTCTTGAACGTGCCGCTGATACGATCAGGCGCGATGATCACTTCCTCGACGCTGCCTTCGGCAACTTTCTCGCGGAAATCGGAATAGGCGATCTGCGTGCCCGGCTGTTCGGTGGAACTGCCGAACATGTTGACCACCAGCAGCAACGCCATGAAGATGCCGCCCCAGATCAGCAGGCTCTTCATCCACGGGTTGGGATTGTTTTCGGGTTCCTGATTGTCGCTCATGCGTATCGCAGTCCTTTTGCAGGCCTCCAATGTAGGATCGCGCCGGTGAATGGCAAGCTAACGCAGATACGGATTCTGGCCCGTATCGCGCCTGCTATTTTCCGGGGTGCGATGGAACACATGGAACACTGTCCTTGCGCAGAAAAGCGGCTCCGGCCGGAATCGGCCTGAAACGGCGGATTCCTGCGGCAGGGCGAGGGTTTCGGGTGGTCTTTCCATCACGCATTGCCTTGCCGCGTGGAGGCTCGTTTAGGAAAGCTAGTCGCGCTCCCTCGACCATATAAGCCGGTTGGACAGGTCTGCCCCTTGCTGGCCGGTCACCTGGTAGAGGGCCTCGAAGCCTTCCCCGCCGGCGTGATCGCGCAAGCTCCCATCCAGCTCACCCGAAGCGACAATCGGCCCGACACCGCGCAGGCCCGTCACCCGTTCGCTGGCCACCACCGTTACCATCGCGCCGCCGGGCGCCGAAAAACGCGCGACATAGGCATAATCGCGATAGAAGGCAGGCGAGGCGAGACGGCGCGCCTCATCGCTCATCCAGCGTTCGCCGCTCTCCTTGTCGATCAGGTCGTCATAGCTGTCACCAATGCGCACGCTGCTGTTCGCAAAGGTGATTTCCTCCAGCAGCCCCATCGCCGATAGCAGACCGACATAAACCACGTCATGGGAGTTGAGCTGGTTGGAGGTGAGTTCGGAGGCAGCGATGATCCGCACCTCCTTGCCCGATCCCTGCAGCAGCGGGGCAATGCTCTGCAGCGCATAGGCGGTTTGGAAAGGCAGATAGTTGAGGCCCACGTCCTCCGCATTGCCATAGCGATCAGGATCGGCTTCCTGCATCCGCAGCAGGTCTTCCGGTGAATTGACCTGGAAATCGCGGATCAGGCGTCCGTCTTCAGGATAGATCGGGTCGATCTCTCCGAACAGGTAGTAATCACCCAGCACCACCAGAACCGGCCTGTCCGATTCCAGCAGCCGATCCCAGATGGCGTTGGTCGGGGGTGCATTCTCGCGGTTGAGCAGGAAACCAGCGGCAAAGGCGGCGATCACGGCGAGCAGCGCGAAGGCCATCACCACGCGGTTTGGCGGACGCGCGGTGATTGGCTGCTCTGGTGTGCTCAAGGCCGCTGACGGCGCTGCTTCCTCGGCAACCACGCGCAGTGCGTAGACGCCCGCAGGCAAGTCCAGCTGGATATCGCCTGGGGCTGGCGGTTTAGCGGCGTAATGGTCTTCCAGCTTCTTGCGCAGGCGATGGACACAGACCCGCACGGTGGCATCGTCGGCATCGGTTTCGACCTGGCCGAAAACCTCCTGCGCAATCTCCGCCTGGCTGGCGCTGTCCGCTTCCGGCCCGCGTTCAGCAAGGAAATCGAACAATTCGCGCAAGCGGCCCGAACGCCCCACAATGCCTTGTTCGCGAAGCCGTTCGACTTCGCGCTTATAGGCGGCGTTACTGATGGCTTCGCTGCTCAAAAGCGTTGGTCCGATCCTGCTTCTGCGGGCTGTAACGCCCTTGTAACGGGCCTATTACCGTAAATTACGTGGTTTGGCGAGAGGAGCATCGGCACATTGACGGACATCGGATCAATCACATCGGGTTACACCTTTGCCCTACACTGTTTACCTACCTTGCAAACCAAGCTTCCGCGCCGGACTCCTTGCCGGCCCGGCTGCCCTCGCCTGTGTCATGGCATCCCCCCACCCCGCGATGGCACAGGACGAGGTGCAGGCCGGTGCAGACGAAGCCACAGAGCGTGAGAATATCGGCATCGTGCGCGACGAAGCGAGCGGCGACATCATTTATGTCTATGGTCGCGGCGAGCGGCGCATCGGCGAGGCGGTGGCAGCCAGCGAAGGCGGCGTGGCGGGCGCGGATCTCGAAATCCGCCCGCTCTTGCGCCCCGGCGAAATTCTCGAAGCCACCCCCGGCCTGATCGCCACCCAGCATTCCGGCGGCGGCAAGGCCAACCAGTTCTTCCTGCGCGGTTTCAACCTCGATCACGGCACGGATTACGCCGTCTATATCGACGACATGCCGATGAACTTCCGCACCCACGGTCACGGGCAGGGCTATCTCGATGTCAACGGGTTGATCCCGGAAAGCGTGGAGCGGGTCGACTATCGCAAGGGCCCCTACCGCGCGGATACGGGCGATTTCAGCTTCGTCGGCTCCAGCTTCATCACCACCAAGGACCGGGTCCAGCCCTTCGCGACGGCGGAAGTCGGCTCTTACGGATACCGCCGCTTCGTCGCGGGCGGATCAGCCAAGGTCCGCAGCGGGGACCTGCTCGCCATCGGGCAGGCCAAGTTCAATGACGGGCCGTGGGAACTGCCCGAGGATTTCGAAGGCTATTCCGGCCTCATCAAATATTCCGCGCCCATCGGGAACGCCGATTTCCAGGTCTCGCTCAACATCTATGACGCCAGCTGGAACCCCACCGAGCAATTGCCCGAGCGGGTGATCGGCACGCCGCTGTGCGAAGACCGTTACTGCGCGCTCGACACCACGCTGACCGGCTTCACCAAGCGCCAGATCCTGACCGCGAATTACCAGAGCGATCACTGGAAGATCACCGGCTACGTCCAGCATTACGACTGGAGCCTGCTCTCCAACTTCACCTATTTCCTCGAAGACCCGGTGAACGGTGACCAGCTGCGCCAGAGCGAGGAACGCTGGACCTTCGGCGGGCGCATCGAGCGTTTCGACGAGCTGTCAAACCGCGTCTCCATGCGCGCCGGTGCCGAAGCGCGCTGGGACCATGTCGATCCGGTTGGCCTTGAAGAGACGATCAACGGCGTGGTCGAATTCCCTGTCGGCCTGTTTGATGTCTCCGAAGAGTCCGTCGGCCTCTATGCCGAACTGATCTACCAACCGGTTGACCGGCTCTACATCACTGGCGGCATTCGCGGCGATTTCTCCGGCTTTGAAACCGAGGCCG
>CAYXTJ010000074.1:0-10861 GCA_964467715.1 uncultured Sphingomonadaceae bacterium | reverse complement strand
AAGTGCAGGCTGAAGAAGCGGTTCAGCGCGGCATTGTCGGGCGCATAGCCGCCCAGCAGCCACACCTGCAACGATTCGCCAACCAGCGGGATCGCGCCGAACAGGCCGGTGATCACCTTGGCACCCCAGAAGCTCATCTGGCCCCAGGGAAGCACGTAACCCATGAAGGCGGTCGCCATCATGAGCAGGAAAATGACCACGCCGATCAGCCAGATCATTTCGCGCGGGGCCTTGTACGAGGAGTAGAAGAAGCCGCGGAAGATGTGCAGGTAGATTACCACGAAGAAGGCCGAAGCACCGTTGGCGTGGGCGTAGCGCATGGCCCAGCCCCAGTTCACATCGCGCATGATGTGCTCGACAGAACTGAAGGCAACCGCGTCATTGGCGGCATAATGCATCGCCAGCACAACGCCGGTGACGATCTGCAGCATGAGGCAGAAACCGGCGAGGACGCCAAAGTTCCACATGTAGGAAAGGTTGCGCGGAACCGGATAGCCGGCACCAACCGCGTTGTAGACGAGGCGCGGGAGCGGCAGCTTCTCGTCAAAGAACTTGGCCACCGGGTTGGTGGGTTCGTAGTGCTTTGCCCAGGGAAAACTCATTTCTTGTGCCTCTTGCCTCAGCCGATCACGAGAGTGGTGTCGGTGATGGTGTAATCCGGAACTTCGAGGTTCGTGGGCGCCGGCCCCTTACGGATGCGGGCGGCCGTGTCATAGTGCGAACCGTGGCAGGGGCAGAAATAGCCGCCATACTCACCCTTGTTCTCACCCTCTGCAGCGCCGAGCGGCACGCAACCGAGGTGCGTACACACGCCCATGACGACCAGGATGTTCTCATGGCCTTCCTGCGTACGCTCTGCCAGCGTCTGCGGATCGCGCAGGTCGCCAACATCGACAGCATCGGCTGCCTCGATCTCACGCGGGGTGAGGTTGCGCACGAAGACCGGCTGCTTGCGGAACACAGCCTTGATCGACTGGCCCGGCTCGAGAGCGGAAATATCCAGCTCGGTCGTGCTTTCGGCCAGAACGTCCTTGGACGGTGCCATCTGGCTGACCAGCGGAAGCACGGTGAAAAGACCGCCCACGCCGGCTGCAGATACAGCAGCAATTTCGATGAAGTCGCGACGGCGGACGCCGTCTTCGGCCACTACTTCCGTGTTGGCGGTATCAGTGGTGGTTGCCATTACCTTGCCTTGCCTGCCGGTGTTCCCGCGAGCGAAAACCCGCGGACACATCCGAAAAGAATCATGACCTGCCGCACGCCGAAACAATGCCCCGGGGGCGGCGGCTTGGCGCGGCTGATAGACGAGCAAATCGCCCCTGCCAACCCGCCTTTTGGCCACAAGGTGACAGGGGCGGCATTTACCCCCATCTCGATGGCAGCTTTCAGAGGGAAATCATCGAGAACTGGCGGCCATATGTCGGCTCACCGCGATGCACGGACCGGCGGTGGGAATAGAAGCGCGCGTCATCCGGATAGGTATCAAGCCCAAGACAATCGACTTGCGAAATCCCCGCTTTGCGCAGCCGCGCGGCGGCATAGGCTTCAAGGTCGAATTGCCAGTGGCCCGGCTTTCCGTCAGAGAAAAATCGCCGGTTTTCTATGTCTTGCTGCAGGAAGCCGTCGCGAAAGCCGTCATCCACCTCGTAACTCGGGCATGCGATATTCGGGCCGATCGCCGCCTTGATGCGCGACCGTTCCGCGCCCAGTTCCTCCATCTTCGCAATGGTGTTTTCCAGCACGCCGCCAAAGGCGCCGCGCCATCCGGCATGGGCTGCACCGACCACGCCCGCTTCACGGTCGGCCAGCAGGACCGGAGCGCAGTCGGCAGTAACGATGGCAAGCGCAAGGCCAGGTGTGGCGGTGACAATGGCATCAGCCTCGGGCCGCGAATCTTCGGGCCAGGGTGCATCGGCGATCACCGCGTCGGGCGAATGCACCTGCTTGACCGTTACCAGCCGCGCGCCAGGGCAGGCTGCGGCAAGCGCCCGCCGCCGATTCTCGATCACCGCCGCATTATCATCGCCGGCGTTGAGGCCTACCTGCAGGCCCGCCACATCACCCGTGCTCACCCCGCCTGTCCGGCCAAGGAAGCCATGCGGCAAGTCGCCCAGCTGAGCCGAACGAATCACCTCGACGCGGGAGATGTCCGGATCAGCCAAGGCTGCGCGCCACCTGTTCGGAGGTATCGCGCGAGAGCTTGCCCGCCGCCGCAATGCGTTCCAGCTCTGCCCGCATCAGTTCCGCCCGGACCGGTTCGATCCGGCGCCAGCGGCCCAGCGGCGAAACGAATCGCGCCGCGGTCTGCGGGTTGAGTGGGTCGAGCGCCAGAATCAGGTCCGCGATCATGCGATAGCCTTCGCCATCAGCGGCGTGAAAGCTCTGCGGGCTGGCGGCAAAGGCCATGTAGAGCGAGCGCACGCGGTTGGGATTGCGGATGGTGAACTCGGGATGTTCGGCCAGCGCCTTAACATGTTCGATGGCATTGGGGTGGAGCGACTGCGCCTGGATCGCGAACCACTTGTCCAGCACCAGCGCATTGCCCTTGTAGCGGTTGTAGAAGTCGAGCAGCTTGTGCGTGCGTTCGGGCGTTTCCAGCCCGGCAAGCACCAACAGCGCGCCCTGCCTGTCGGTCATGTTGTCGGCAGCGTCATACTGCCCGGCAGCCATCTTCGCAGCGAGCGCCGGATTGCCTTCCGCCAGATAGATGAGCGCCTGCGTCTTCACCTTGCGCGCACCGCGAGCAGCGGCATCGAGGCTGTAGGGCACGGCAGACGCCCGGCCATGCAGCGCGATGAATTCCGCCTCCAGCTCCTTCGCCAGCCAGCCACGCAGGGCCTGCCGCTCCTCATGGATCTTGCCGGGATCTGCCACCAGCATCTGTTCGGCAAGATAGGTCTGGCTCGGCAGGATCAGCAATTCGCCGCGCATCAGATCATCCAGCGCATCATCCGCCAGCACGGCAGCGAGCGCACCGCCGATGGCCTCGCGACCCGCCTCGCGCGCGGCATCGTCCAGCTTGCCGTCCGTCGCGTCCTTCAGATGGGTGACGATCAGTTCCTGCATCGCCTCGTAGCGGGCAAAGGGATCATCATCATGCGCGGCAAGGAAGACGAGGTCTTCACTCGGCACATCGCGCTCGATGGTGACAGGCGCGGAGAAGCCACGGTTGATCGAGAGGATCGGCGGCTTGCTGAAGCCTTCGAAATTGAAGCCCTTTTGCGCCTCGTCCAGCACCAGCAGTTGCTCGCCCCTGTGCTGGCCGGTGTCGCGATCATAGAGCGCCACCTTCAGCGGTATCGGCATGGGCTTCTTGTCCGGCTGGCCGGGCGTGGCGGGCACGCTCTGCCTCAGGGTGAGCAGAGTGGTGGCGCCTGAATGGAGCAGCGACGCAGCTACCTTGGGCGTGCCGGCCTGTGAATACCACAGGCGGAACTGCGACAGGTCCAGCCCCGCGCCTTCCTCCATCGACTTCACGAAATCCTCGCATGTCGCCGCCTCGCCATCGTGGCGGTCGAAATAAAGGTCCGTGCCTTCCCGGAACTTTTCCGGCCCGCACATGGTGCGCATCATGCGGATGACTTCGGCGCCCTTGTTGTAGACGGTGGCGGTGTAGAAGTTGGAAATCTCGCGATAGCTGTCCGGCCGAATGGGATGCGCCAGCGGGCCGGAATCCTCGGGGAACTGGACCGAGCGAAGCACGCGCACATCCTCGATCCGCTTGACCGGTTCGGACCCCATGTCCTGGCTGAACAGCTGGTCGCGCAGCACGGTGAAGCCTTCCTTCAGGCTCAGCTGGAACCAGTCACGACAGGTGATGCGATTGCCGGACCAGTTGTGGAAATATTCATGCGCAATCACGCCTTCCACCGCGTCGAAATCGCCATCGGTGGCGGTGTCGGGATCAGCCAGCACATACTTCGTGTTGAAGATGTTGAGGCCCTTGTTCTCCATCGCACCCATGTTGAAATCGGACACCGCGACGATGTTGAACAGGTCAAGGTCGTACTCGCGGCCGAACACCTCCTCGTCCCACTTCATGCTCTTCTTCAGCGCTTCCATCGCATGGCCGGTGCGCTCCAGATCGCCATCGCGGACATAGATATTGAGCGTGACCTTGCGCCCGCTCATGTTGGTGAAGCTGTCCGTGTTGGCGACAAGGTCCCCTGCCACCAGCGCGAAGAGATAGGACGGCTTGGGCCAGGGATCGTGCCATTCAGCCCAATGCGTGCCGTCTGCGTTCTCGCCAGTGGCATCGCAATTGCCGTTGGACAGCAGGACCGGGAACTTCGCCTTCTCGCCCGTCATCTTCACGCGGTAGGTGGAAAGCACGTCCGGCCTGTCCGGAAAGAAGGTGATGCGGCGGAAGCCTTCCGCCTCGCACTGGGTGCACAGCATCCCGCCCGAGGCATAGAGCCCCATCAGCTGCGAATTGGTCGAGGGATTGATATTCGTCGTGATTTCAACAAGGTGGCTGTCACCCACAAGCGGCACGATCAGATCGTCACCGTCCAGTGACCAGCTGTTGTTCACCTCGCCATCCACCTTCACTTCCACAGGCGACAAGCCATCGCCGTTAAGGCGGATACTGTCTGCACGATCCGCCCGGGCATTGCGCTGCACCGTCAGGCGGGAGGCGACCCGGGTGCTGGTGACATCCAGATCGAAGTCCAGCGCGATCTCCGGAATCAGCCAGCCGAACGGCTTGTAATCCTCGCGGCGGATGGTGACCGGCTCTTGCGGAGTGGCGGCGGCATCAGCCATTTCGGGGTTGCCGTCAGGGTTCGAAGGGGTGCAGGCTATATCCATGGCGCATGATTTAGGTGCTTTCGCCGGGGCTTCCAAGCGCTAGGATCGGGTGCATGGCACATCTGTTGATTTTCGGGCTGGGATATACGGCAAAGCGCATTGCCGCGCGGATGGAGGCGGCAGGCTGGAAAGTGGAAGCCACGGGTAGCGACGGGTCGCTCGATTTCGCTGCCCATGCAGCTGTTTCTGCGGCGATCGCGCGGGCGAGCCATGTGCTCTCATCGGTTCCGCCAGCGCGGGACGGGGCAGAACCGGTGCTCGACAGCTATGGCGAGGCGATTGTCGGAAAACAGCTGTTCTACCTGTCCTCAACGGGGGTCTACGGGGACACAAAGGGGGCCTGGGTGGACGAAAGCGCACCAACGGGCACCGGCCGGCGCACAGCGCGCGCCGATGCCGATGCCCGCTGGCTGGACATTGGCGCACGCGTGTTCCGCCTGCCCGGAATCTATGGCCCCGGCCGCAGCGCCTTCGAACGTGTGGCCAGCGGCAAGGCCCACCGGATCGATCTGCCGGGGCAGGTTTTCAGCCGCGTGCATGTGGACGATATTGCGAGCGGAGCGAGACTGGCGATGCTGCGTGATGCGCCGCCGGGGGCTTACAACCTGAGCGACGATCTGCCGACCAGCCAGAACACCCTCATCGAACATGCCTGCGCGCTGATGGGCGTGGAGCCGCCGCCGCTGCAATCACCGAAGGAGGCGGGCCTGTCCGAAATGGCGAAGGGTTTCTATGCCGAGAACCGCCGTGTGGCGAACGGAAAGGCGAAGCGCGTGCTTGGCTGGAAGCCCGCCTACCCGACCTATCGCGAAGGGCTGGCGAGCTTGCGCTAATCCAACTCGTGCCGCAGCTGGGTGGCCTGTCCCACCTTGACCGACTTGATCTTGCGGGAGCGCAGCGCCAACAGCATCCCGATCAGCGCCAGCGCCATTCCGCCTGCGGCCAACGCAGTCCAGCGATAATCCTCGAACACTGTCGAGAGCAGCATCGCCACCACCACCGTGACGATGGAGTTATAGGCCGTGCGACCCGCGCCGATTTCACGGACAAGGTTATAATGCAGCGGGAAGGTGACGATGGAACCGATCAGCGCGAGATAGGCCGTGCCTGCCCAGAAATCCCACCCCGTCGGCAGCACCGGGGGGCCCACGGTAACCAGCGCGAACACAAGGTCTGCCGCAAGTCCATAAAGCATCGCCCAGGCGAGCAGGCTGACCATGGCGATGCGACGGCCCACCTCGTTCGCCTGCACCACATTGGCGATGGAGGCTGCCAGTATCCCGCCTACCGTCAGCGCGATGCCAAGCGGCACGCTGCCGCCCATGGTGCTGGTCTCCGCCTCATGCACCAGCAAGAGCACCACGCCGACTATGGCCACCGCGCTTCCCAAAAGGAAGCCCGGCTCCATCCGCTCACCGATAACGATGCGGGCGAAGAAGGCATTGGGCACCATCAGCAGTGCGAACATCACCGCCACGATGCCCGAGGTCAGGTGCAGCTCGGCATTATATACGAACATGAAGTTGCCGAAGAACTGCGCCACGCCCACGGCGGCGGCCAGCACATGGCCGGGACCATCCAGCCGCAGCTGCTTCTTCATCAGGACGGCGAGCAGGAACATGCCCGGCGTCGCCAGCGCGAAGCGATAGAACACCGCCCATGCGGCATGCACACCGCTGATCTGCCCGGTGATGACCCACCAGGTCGATCCCCAGATGATCCCCGTCAGCATGAACGGAACCACCACGCGGGCACTCAGCATGTTGGGAGCAGAAGCCTCGCTCATAAGGCGGCAATCGCCTTGCCCAGAGCGGCGGCGTCCTCCTCGCGGCTGTCCCAAGACGCCACGAACCGCGCGGCATCCGGCCCCCAGTCATAGAAGCCGAAGCCTTGCGCACGCAGCGCTGCGCGCTCGTCCGGCGAGCAGCGGCAGAACACCTCGTTCACTTCGACCGGATGCAGAAGGCGCTCGCCAGCCCCATCAGCGATGGCAGCAGCGGCAGCATTGGCCGCACGCGCGTTCTCCAGCCACAAATCGCCTTCCAGCATCGCCAGCAATTGTGCGGCAAGGAACCGCCCCTTGCTCTGCAAGTGCCCAGCCCGCTTGCGGCGCAAGCGCGCCACCTCGGCCAGCGCGGGATCGAAGAACACGATGGCCTCGGCATTCATTCCGCCGTTCTTCACAAAGCCGAAGCTGAGCGCGTCCATATCCCCGCAAGCCTCGGCAGCGGAAACGCCGAGGAAGGCCGTGGCATTGGCAAAGCGCGCGCCGTCCATGTGGGTTGTCAGCCCGCGCTCGCGCGCCAGTGCCGTCAGCGCGGCCAGTTCCTCGGGCCGATAGACGCAGCCATCCTCGCTCGCCTGCGTGACGGATAGCGCATGGGCCTGCACGCGGTGGACATCATCGCGGATCGAATCGAGCAGGCCGGAGACGCTCGCCACGGTCAGCTTGGCGTGATCGCCGCCTGCCAGCATCAGCTTGGCACCGTGCAAATAGAAGCCCGGCGCGCCGCATTCATCACCCTCGATATGCGCATCATAATGGCAGACCAAGCCGCCGTGCGGCTCCACCATCGTCGCCAGCGCCAGACAATTGGCCGATGTGCCCGTGGCCGCCCACAGCACCGCGCATTCGCGCCCGAACAGATCGGCAAAGGCGGCATCCAGCCGCTGGCTGAAGGCATCATTGTCATACGGCGTGTCAGGCGCGTCTGCCGCCTGCATCGCTTCCCACAGGTGGGGGTGGACGCGGGCGGAATTGTCGGACAGGAATTGCATGGGAACGCAATGCCGCTGCATCCCGTTTCTGGCAAGAAGGAGAAAAGTCCGTGTCCGACCAGTCGTCCAGCGAATCCCCGACCATCCAGAAAGTCAGCAATGAAGAAGGCGGCGCCTATTCGATGGAAGTCGAAGGTGCGGCCCGCCCTGCCGTGTTGACATGGAAGGCACCCGGCGAGAACGGCGAGAACCGCGTGGTCGACCACACCTTCACCCCGCCCGAAGCACGCGGCAAGGGCCTGGCCGGATTGCTGGTGGAAGCCATCGTTGCCGATGCGCGCGCGGAAGGCTTCAAGATCGCCCCGCAATGCCCCTGTGTGGTGCACAAGTTCGGCAAGAACCCCGAATGGGAAGACATCCGCGCTCCGCTGCCGCGCTGATTGGGCGAAACGTGCCTGTGCCACGATGAAGGGTGGATAGAATTGCGCCCCTAAACCGTTGATATCATGTAAGGCGGCGACGCTAACAGACGCCGGCGGTCCCAAGGCCCGAAGCCTTCGGTCCGAACTGCCTGAAACAAGCATCCATGCCGGATCGCGTCCGCCGCCGACAGCAGATCAAGGGAGATCGCAACAGATAATCCAGACACAGCAGACACGCCCGACATTTTCCGAGAACGAACTCAACCAGCGCCGCGACTTCCAGCATTCGCGCGATGGAACGTGACGAGACGAGCAATCTCATTTCGTCCGACAGGGTGGAAGGCAAAAAGGTATTCGCCACCGACGGCGAGCACATCGGCGAGGTTTCCAAGCTGGTGATCGGCAAGGTATCCGGCCGCATCGAATATGCCGTGATGAGTTTCGGCGGCTTCCTGGGCATTGGCGAGAAGTATCACCCGCTGCCATGGGACGCGCTGGACTATGACACCGAACGCGGCGGCTATGCGTGAATGTCGACAAGTCGAAGCTGAGCGACGCGCCGAGCTTCGATCAAGCCGATGACAACCGCTATGCGACGCTGTTTGACAGGCAGTTCGGCGAGAAGGTCTATGCCTATTACGGCGTGATGTACTGATCACACAGTAACCGCAAAATGACCGCAGGAGAGCCCCGGCAGCGATGTCGGGGCTTTTCTCTTGCGTGCAGGTTCAGCGCGGCAAATGCGCGAAATCGACCGAGGCGATGCTGTCCAGCACGGCGGCGCGCATGGCTTCGGCTTCTTCAAGCGGCAACCCGTTGAACGCGAAACTGCCGCCTGCGAGCCCGAAGACGAGGTGGCAATAGCCGCGCCGTTTGGCGATGAGGCCCTGGCTGATCTCCACCGAATGCAGCTTCACCCGGTTTGCCATTGTGGTGCGCGGCACCAGCCAGCCGCGGCGGGTGATGATCTGCGTGGCGTCGACCGCGTGCCGCTCGTAACGCCACAGGAAATGCTGCCGCAGCGCTTCAAAGGCCGCGAAGGCGAACAGCAGCCATCCGAGCCAGTAGACCTCGGCGAAGAACAGGCAGACGATGCCCACCAGCGCGACGGGGATCGCGCCCAGCAGCGCCGTGTCGAAGCGGTATTTCGGGCTTGGGCGGTGCCAGTCGGTATCGGGCGCAGGCAAGTGGAAGTTAGCCTCCCTCACAATCGGCTCGATCTCGCGAACCTGCGCGAAGGGGGCAACGTCATGGTTGGCGGATTTCGCATCCTGCGCCAGGCTGATGAAGGACAGCGAATGCCAGCCCCAGATGCGACGGACGAGGCCCGCGCCCATAGTGACGGCCTGCACCCGGTGCGCGGGCATCACCACATCCGTCTTGGTCAGCAGGCCGCGGCGGCGGCGGAAGCCCTTGGCGGTCTTCTCCAGCCGAAAATCCCAGTCGCGCAGGAAGGTCCGCCCAATGCCGGTCAGCACGCCCAGCACAATCAGGAACAGCACCCCGGAAAGCGCGCCGATGATCTGTGACAGCCAGCCGAGGCCCGAAAGCCACTGGCCCGGCCCGGACAAGCGCTTTTCCCAGCCATCGATATCCCAGATATCGAACGGCAGCAGGAATTCCACCTGCTGCAAGGCCGCGCCGATCAACGCCACGATGACCAGCGAGAACTGGAACAGACCGAAGGTGAGCAAGCGGCCGGGCGGCATGGCGAACAGCAACTGCGCGGGCGGTTGCTGTGCAGCAACCTGCTCTTCAGCCCCCTGCGCCGTTGTTGCGGGCATCGCGGCAGGCGCTTCCTTCTGGTCGCGCACCACTTCGCGCAGCCGTTCGCCCTCTTCCTGCGTGACATAGGCCAGCTTCAGCTCGTCCTTGCCGCCAGCCCCTGTTTCGAAGCGCACTTCAACCAGCCCGAACAAACGCGGCAGCAGGCCCTGTTCAAGGCTGACATCCTGGATCCGGTCATGAGGCACCGAGCGCGCCTGACGGCTGAGGATGCCCTGCTCCAGACGAACGTCGCTTTCCCCCACGAGGTAGCGCAGCTTGCGCCATGCGAGCCATGCACCGCCGACATTGAACAGCAGGATCAGCAGCAGGATACCCAGCACCACGCCTGCGCGCATACCGCCTATGCTCTGCGAGCCGAACAGCACGATCACTATGGGAAAAATCGCCTGCCGGATATTGCGCAGGCCGGTAACGAGGACAGCAAACGGGTGGACCCGCTGCCAACCCTCGGCCATTTCCTCGGCGTGCGTGCTCACAGCGTCTCGCGCTTTACGTGCGCGCGGATCGCCTCGCGCATCTCGCTGGCGGTTTCGTGGCGCAGGCCGGGCAGGACCACGCTGGCGTTGTGCGTGCCAGCAGTGTGCAGGACGAGGCGGGCAATGCCGAAAGCGCGCTCCAGCGGGCCTTGCTCCACGTCGATATGCTGCACCCGGCCGAAGGGGACCACCGTATCCTTGCGGAACATCAGGCCCGCCACCACGCGCAGCCGGTCATCGCTGATATCATAACCGCGCGCGTTGAAACGCTTCAGCGGAACCAGCAGCACCAGCAAGGCGAAGGCGAACACCACCGGCACCAGGAATGCACCCGCGGGCAGCATCCCGCCGATCTCTCCGGCAAGGGCAGCAATCACAAAGGGCACCGCCATCAGCAGCGTGCTGATCCGCATCACGGTGACATAGGCGGGATCGAGCGGGGTAAGCCCCTCATTTGCAAGGCGTGCGTCCATGGGCGGATGTTTGGCGCAGAGAGCGGTTTCGCGCAAGCGAGTGGATCCTGGCCACGCCAGTCAAATGATGATATAGGATGACCTTATTTCACCAGATAACGTGGAAGAAGACGCCAGCATCCTTGGCATCACCGAACTGTGCTGGGGAGAGCCTCAAGGCAAAGTCTGGATGCGC
>CAYXTJ010000073.1:0-10997 GCA_964467715.1 uncultured Sphingomonadaceae bacterium | reverse complement strand
TGAAGCCCGATCCCGACGCGAAGCTGGAAGAACCGCTGGTGGTGCGCCCGACGTCGGAAACGATCATCGGCGATGCCATGGCGCGCTGGGTTCAGAGCTGGCGTGACCTGCCGTTGCTGACCAACCAGTGGGCCAACGTCGTACGCTGGGAAATGCGCACCCGCATGTTCCTGCGCACAAGCGAGTTCCTGTGGCAGGAAGGACACACCGCCCATGGCGACCGCGAGGATGCGCTGGCCGAAACGCACCGCGCGCTGGAAATGTACCGCGCCTGTGCCGAAGAAGACCTGGCCATGCCCGTGGTCGCTGGCGAAAAGCCGGAGAACGAGCGTTTCCCCGGCGCTGACGAGACTTGGTCGATCGAGGCCATGATGCAGGATGGCAAGGCGCTGCAGGCAGGCACCAGCCATTACCTCGGCACCAATTTCGCCCATGCTGCCGGCATCAAGTATCAGGACAAGGAAGGCGGAGAGCAATTCTGCCACACCACTAGCTGGGGCGTTTCCACGCGCCTGGTCGGCGGGGTGATCATGACCCACGGCGATGATGATGGCCTGCGCGTTCCGCCGCGCATCGCGCCGCAGCAGATCGTGATCCTGCCGATGCTGCGCGACAAGCCGGAAGACGAGGAACTGCTCGCCTATTGCGAGGAAGTGCGCGCTGCTCTGGCCGCGCAATCTACACTAGGTGAGCCGATCCGCGTGCTGCTCGACAAGCGTCCCGGCAAGGCTGCTGCCAAGCGCTGGGACTATGTCCGCAAGGGCGCGCCGGTCATCATCGAAGTCGGCTCGCGCGATATGGCAGAAGGCAAGCTTGCCGTTCTGCGCCGCGACGCGATCTGGAACATGGAAAACGGCAAGAGCAACTTCGCCTTCACTCCGCGGGATGAGTTTACCGCTCAGGCGCCTGCGCTGCTGGAAGAAATCCAGCACAACCTGTTCAGGGAAGCTGCCGAACGCCGCGACGCGAACATCACCCGCGGTGTGACCAGCACGGACGAGGTGGCCGCGCATTTCGCCGAAGATAAGCGTTATCCCGGATGGCTGGAAGTGCAGTGGTCAAAGCCGAGTGGTGAGGCGCTGGACAAGGTTGTCGGACAGCTGAAGGCGTTGAAGCTTACGCTGCGCAACGTGCCGCGTGATGCCGCTCCGGCTGATGGCACCTGCATTTTTACCGGCGAAAAGGCCGTGGAACGCGTACTGGTGGCGCGCGCCTACTGATCAAGGGCAGGCGCGCGCGAACAGCGGCCTATTCGGTATCGGTTGCCAGCTTGGCACGGAATGCATCCAGCGTAATCTCACGGCCGAGGAAGTTCTCGATCAACTCCTGCGCGGGGACGGATGCGCCCGGTTCCAACACCATCCGGCGATAATCATCGGCAGTCTGCGGATTGCGCAGGCCTTCGTTCTCGAACCGGGTAAACAGGTCTGCACCAACAACACGGGACCACAGATAGGTGTGGTAGAAGGCTGAATAGCCATCAAGATGGTTGAAGGCAGCCTGCATCTGATCGCCATCGGGGATGGTGATCAGCGAATACTGGTTGCGCCAGGCACGCGTTGCTTCACCAAGGTCATCAGGCACGGGTTCTGTGTGGAACCGCAGCGAGACGTTGGTGAGGCCCAGCTGTGCCATCTCGCCAAGCCCGGCGTTGAAGTAGCGTACCGAGTTCATCTTCTCGACCAGTTCGCGCGGGATGGTGTTGCCCTGAGCGTCCACCGCGAAATTGGCCAGAGTATCGTAATCGAAAACCCAGTTTTCCAGCATCTGCGATGGGGCTTCGATGGCATCCCACTCCATGTTCAGGAAGTTGTTGCCGTACCAGCGCTGCGTGCCGCTGAACATGCCGTGGATCATGTGCCCGAATTCGTGCAGCAAGGTTTCCACCTGGCCATGTTCCATCAGGCCTGTGCGATGATCGCCATTCGGCAGGTTCTGCACCAGCGCGCCCACCGGCACCTGGTCTGTGCCTGTCACGCCCGGATAGATCGGGATCATGTTGGCGTGGGTATATTTGCCGGGGCGGGGATGGTTGTCGAAATAGAAGCGACCGATCACCTCGCCATCATCGATCATTTCATAGGCTTCGACATCGGGATGCCACACGGCGGTATCCCACTGGCGGATTTCAACGCCGAACAGATCCTCCGTCAGCTCCAGCACGCCATCGCGCACGTTGTTGTAGGCGAAGTACTGGCGCGCTTCCTGCCGGTCGTAATCGAACAGCTGCTTCTGGGCGATGTTGGAAACATAGCCTGATTGCCACGCCTTCAGTTCATCCGCATCCGGATCGATGGTCTGCAGCACTTCAACCATGCGTGCATAGTCCGCTTCGGCAGCCGGGCGCGCGGCTTCGGCGGCATCGGCCATCAGCTGTTCGACGCGTTCCGGCGTGTCGAGCATCTTGTCTTCCAGCGCCAGCGCGGCGTAGTTTGCCCGGCCAAGGATGGAGGCAAGTTCAGCGCGCAAGGTGAACATGCGCGCCATCGGTTCATCATTCGCGGGCCATGCGCGCAGGCCATATTCCTCGTAGAACCTTTTGCGCAGTTCATCGCTCTCAGCATAGGCCATCACCGGCTGGTAATCGGTATAGGCGGTGGTGAGTGTGATCAGGCCGTTCTCGTCCACTTCCTTGGAATCGATGAAGTCCTGCGGCAGGCCCGCCAGCTCTTTCGGGGTGGCAGTGATGCTGCGCACGTCATTGGCGATATTGCGGGCAATTAGCGTTGAAAGTTCAGCAAGCTCGTCATTGATTGCCTGCACCCTCGCGCGGCTCTCATCGTCCAGCGAAACACCGCTGCGATCAAATCCGGCGATGACTTCTGCAAGATAGGCCTGCGTCATGGCATCCGCGCCCGATGCGTCGATCCCCACGATCCGGTCATAGATCGGGCGTGACAGTCCGATTTCGCTGGTGACCGAGCCGAGCCGAACGGTGCAGGCACCGCCGGCATCGCGCAGTTCCGGCGACAGCAAAACCTGCTGGTAAAGAGTGAATTCCCCGCTGCCCGAAGTCAGCAGGCCCTGTATCTCGTCATAAGGGACAAGCGCGTTTTCGATAGAGGCCGGCTCGCTGGAGGTGACGATGGCATCGCGCAGTTCCTCAATTGCGTCCAGATAGCTGTCGCACTTGGCATCCAGCACATTCGGAGTACGCGGATCGACGATGATCGATCCCATAATCGCCCGCACGTCCGTGGCATTTGCGGGCTGGGCAAGGGCAGTGCTGGCAAGCAGGATGATGCCGATGGCAGATTTCATATGACTGGAAGTCCCTGTTGATCGCTGGAATACCGTTACGCTAGAAACGATTTTGCGGATTAGCAATGCTGCTGACTTGCAGGGCCCGCGATGTTGGATGAAGGATCGACGAATGCGCTACCTGCTCTGTCTAACTGCATTGATCGCGGCGCCTGCCCTTGCGCAGGATGATCCTGCTGCCTCAGTTTCGCAAGAACGCCTGCAGGCAGACGTGGAAGCGCTGGTTGCCTTCGGCACGCGGCACACCTTGTCAGAACCGGATCATCCCACGCGCGGCATCGGTGCTGCGCGGCGATGGGGAACCGCACAGTTCGAGGAAATCTCTGCCAGTTGTGGCGGATGCCTCGAGATCGTGCATCCCGAACGGGTTGAAACAGGAGATCGCATTCCCGATGGCGTGCTGATCCGGAACGTGGTTGCCATACAGCGGGGCAGTGAGCGTCCGGATGAAGTGGTGATCGTGCAAGGACATATCGATAGCCGCGGCAGTGACGTAATGGATGCCGAGGTCGAGGCTCCCGGCGCGAATGATAATGCCAGCGGCAGCTCGCTGGTGCTGGAGGCTGCACGCGCGCTCAGTCAGCGACAGTATCCCACCACCATCGTCTACGCGCTTCTGTCTGGCGAGGAACAGGGCCTGTTCGGCGGCGCACTGATGGCGGATTATGCGCTGGAGCAAGGCTGGACCGTGAAGACCGTGCTCAACAACGATATCGTGGGCGGATCGTGCGGATCGGATGGATATTGCGAAGATGCGCTGGTCCGCGTGTTCTCCGAAGGACTGCGCGGCGATGCCGATGAGCAGACGCAGGCCGGGATCCGCCGGTGGGGTGCTGAGAATGACAGCCCAAGCCGCAATATCTCTCGCTGGCTGTGGCACATGGGCGAATACACCTATCCCGATGGGTTGCAGGTGCAGCAGACGTGGCGTGCCGACCGGATCGGACGGGGAGGGGACCATTTGCCGTTCCTGGACCGCGGCTTGCCCGCTGTCCGCATCAGCGTTGCAGTGGAAGATTATGACCACCAGCATCAGGACCTCGGCACGGTAAACGGTATCGTTTACGGAGACACGGTGGAAGAGATGGACTTCGCCTATCTCGCCGAGGTGACGCGTTTCAATGTGCGCGCACTGGATGAACTGGCCCGCGCACCGATGCCGCCGCGTGGGGAGATCGAGGTGATCATGCAGAGCGAGGCCCGCATCACGCTCTATCCGCAGCAAGGCGAAGCATGCCAGGTGATCTGGCGCAGGCTTACAGAGGCTTCTGACTGGGAACCCCATCGCGAAATGTGCTGGGACAGTTTCGATTTCGCCCGCACAGGTTCTCCCGTCATCGTCGATGCTGATGGGCTGCGCGGTGATGACTGGACCTTCGGGCTTAGTTCGATTGCACCCGATGGCGCAGAAAGCCCGGTCGCCAGCCTGGTGCCCGGCGGTGCGTTTCGGCCTCTTGCGAGCGAAGCCGAATAGCGTGACTTTGCTCGACATGACCCGCGTGCCTGCGTAGGGGCGGGACATGGCCCAACGCCCCAACACACGCAAATTCGTCGGCCTGCCCAGCAAGGAGCAGATCCTCGACTTCATCCAGTCTTCCGAAACCACCGTCGGCAAGCGCGAAATCGCCAAGCAGTTCCGCCTCAAGGGACAGGAAAAGATCGCCTTGAAAGCGCTGCTCAAGGACATGGCGGAGGAAGGGCTGATCGACGGCAGTAAGAGTGCATTCCATCGCATGGGCGGTTTACCCAAGGTCACGGTGCTGCGGATCGTCGAGATTGACGAGGGCGAGCCTATTGCCATTCCTGAAACCTGGCAGCCCGATGATGCCACCCCGCCGCCGCGCGTCCGCGTGATCGAGCGCAAGAAGCAGGCCGCGCTGCGCACGGGCGACCGCATTCTTGCCCGTACGGAAGAAGCCGGTAGGGGCTTTATCGCCCACCCCATGAAGAAGCTCCCGTCCCAGGATGGCGCGGTGCTCGGCGTGATCGAGATGGATGGCGGCGGCAAGCCCTGGCTCGCCCCGGTGGACAAGAAGATCCGCAATTCCTCTCCCGTGAAGGACCTTGACGGCGCCGAGGAAGGACAGCTGGTGCTGGCAGAACCTGCGGGCCGTTCGCCGCGTGCCGGAGTGAACGTGATCGAGGTGCTGGGCGATCCGCTGGCGCCCCGATCCTACAGCCTCATCGCGATCCACAAGTTCGGCATCCCGCACACCTTCTCGGAAGTCGTGCTCAAGGAAGCAGAAGCGGCATCGCATTTGCCGCTGAGCGAGGAGAAGCGTGAGGATTTGCGGCATGTGCCGATCCTCGCGATCGACCCGGCTGACGCGCGCGACCATGACGATGCGATCTTTGCCGAGCCGGACGGGAAAGGCGGCTTTAACGCCCTCGTCGCGATTGCGGACGTATCCTATTACGTGCGTCCAGGCGGCGCGCTGGACCGCGAAGCGCGGCGGCGCGGCAATTCGGTCTATTTCCCGGACCGCGTGGTGCTCATGCTGCCCGAGATCCTATCTGCCGATGCCTGTTCGCTAAGGCAGGACGAGCCGCGCGCCGCCATGGTCTGCCACATGCACATCGCAGCCGATGGCAAGATCAGTGACTGGCGCTTTTCCCGTGCCATCGTGACCATTGCCGAAAACGTGGCCTACGAAGATGCGCAGGCGCGGATTGACGATGGCACGGCAGCGGACAACCTCGTGAACCTGTTCGCGGCGTGGAAGGCACTTTCCGCCGCGCGCAGTGATCGTGATCCGCTAGATCTTGACCTGCCGGAGCGGCGCGTGGTGCTGGACGAGCAAGGCCGCATCACCAGCATTGCCGTGCGCGAGCGGCTGGATGCGCACCGCGTGGTGGAAGACTTCATGATCGCCGCCAATGTCGCGGCGGCAAAGGCACTGGAAGCCAAGACCAGTCCCGTTGTCTACCGCATCCACGAGCCTCCAACGCGCGAAAAGCTGGTGGCGTTGCGCGAGTATTTCGACAGCATCGGCAAGAATCTGGCGCTGGGGCAGGTGATAACACCGGGCCTGTTCAATCGGATGATGAAGGACATCAGCGACGAAGGCGAAAAGGCGCTGGTGATGGAAGCCGTGCTGCGCAGCCAGACGCAGGCCTATTACGGGCCGCAGAATGCCGGGCACTTCGGGCTGGCGCTTGGCTCCTACGCGCATTTCACCTCGCCCATCCGCCGTTATTCGGACTTGCTGGTGCACCGCTCTCTGGTGGATGCCTATGGCCTTGAGCAGCCCAAGCCGAAGGGCAATCTCGATCTGCCGCCGCAGACCGGTCTTGCCCAGCAGGACCGCGATGATCTTGCCAAGATCACCGATGCCATCAGCCTGACCGAGCGGCGGGCGATGGAGGCCGAGCGCGACACAATCGACCGCTATGTCGCCGCATGGCTTTCCTCCCGCGTGGGCGAGGTGTTCGATACCCGCATCACCGGCGTGCAGAAGTTCGGCTTCTTCGCCACTATCGAGAAGCTCGGCGGCGACGGGTTGGTTCCGGTGTCATCGCTGGGCCGCGAATATTTCCGCTATGACGAGGCTGCCCATGCGCTGATCGGCGAGGATAGCGGCGCGAAGTATGCGGTGGGTGACAGGCTGAAACTGAAGCTGGCGGAAGCCAACCCGCTCACCGGTGCGCTGAAGTTCGAACCAGTCGATTCCGAAGGCAAGCCCATCGAGCCGCGCGGCAGCCGCCCGCAGCGCAAGGATCGCGGACCGCGGAAGGACAGGCAAGGCAAGCATGTCGTGGGAAAGCGCGGCAGGCCAGGCAATATCCGCCATCAGGGGCGCGTCAAGAAGAAGCGCTAAGGCTCAGCGCAGGTCAGCTCAGGCGCTCGAGTTCCTCTTCAGTCAAACCGCCCGGCACGATGAACAGGGGGCATTGCAACATCCCCACGCAGGCCGAAAAGTGACTCACCAGCGGGCCTGGATGGGCTTCGGGTGCTGCGCCCAGCACCAGCGCGGCAACTTCGGGGTGGTCTTCGAGATATTCGGAGATCACCGTCTTGCCGTCTCCCACTCGCACGGCGATCTGCGGCATCTTGCCGCTTTCCACCATCAGTTCGCCTGCTGCACCATTGGCGAGAATCTCTGCTCGGTCACGTGCTTCTTCCTCGATTGTGGCCTGCACGCCGCCGAATGCGTTGAAGGCCTGCTTCGGGACGAGGGCGAGCAGGTGGACCACGCCGCCTGTCTTTGCGGCACGGCGAGCAGCGAAGCGCAGCGCCACGCGCGCCTCTTCCGTCTCGTCCACGATGGCCAGATAAACACGCATTCGAATTCTCCCCCGAAGTGCGGCGAAATATCATCGCAAAGATGCAATCGCGCAAGAACCTTGCTACCGCGCAGCAAATTGGCCAGAGACTCGTTCAAGAGACGCAGCCTCGATAACGACCCGAAAAGGACAAGCGCCCGACCATGCCGATTGCCATCAAGATGCCCGCCCTTTCGCCGACCATGGAGGAAGGAACACTCAGCAAGTGGCTGGTGAAAGTGGGTGACCAGGTTTCCGCCGGTGACATCATGGCCGAAATCGAGACCGACAAGGCAACGATGGAATTCGAAGCCGTCGATGAAGGCATCATCGCGCATATCCAGGTTGAAGAAGGCGCCGAAGGCGTTGCCGTGGGCACCGTTATCGCCACGCTCGCCGAAGAAGGCGAGGATCCGGCTGATGTGAAGCCTGCTGGCGGCGGCGATGCTGCACCGGCACCGGCTCCTGCCAAGGAAGAAGCGGCCGCGCCTGCTCCTGCACCGGAACCTGCAGCAGCTTTGGCGACGAATCCTGCACCTGCGCCTGCACCGTCCGGTGAACGCATCATCGCCTCGCCGCTGGCAAAGCGTATTGCCGAACAGAAGGGAATCGATCTTTCCAGCGTGAAGGGTTCTGGCCCCAACGGCCGCATCGTGAAAGCTGACGTGGAAGGCGCCAAGCCCGGTGCAGCCGCTGCGCCCGCCGCATCTGCTCCGGCCGCAAGCCCGCCCCCGGCTGCTGCACCTGCAGCGGCACAGGATTTCGGCATCCCGCACGAGGTCGAGAAGCTCAGCGGCATGCGCAAGACCATCGCGCGCCGCCTGACCGAATCGAAGCAGCAGGTTCCGCACATCTACCTCACCGTGGATATCCAGCTGGACGCGCTGCTTAAGCTGCGCAGCCAGCTTAACGCCACGCTCGAATCGCAAGGCGTGAAGCTTTCTGTGAACGACCTCCTGATCAAGGCGCTGGCCAAGTCGCTGATGGCTGTGCCGGTCTGCAACGTTCAGTTTGCGGGCGATACGCTGCTGAAATTCAGCCGCCCCGATATCTCTGTCGCCGTGTCCATCGATGGCGGCCTGATCACGCCGATCATCAAGGATGCCGGTTCCAAGGCCGTGTCCGCCATCTCCACCGAGATGAAGGACCTTGCCGGCCGCGCCCGCGAAGGCAAGCTTTCGCCGGAGGAATACCAGGGCGGCACCGCGTCGCTCTCCAATATGGGCATGTTCGGCATCAAGCATTTCGAAGCCGTCATCAACCCGCCGCAAGCCATGATCATGGCCATCGGTGCAGGCGAGAAGCGCCCCTATGTTGTCGATGACAGCCTGCAGGTCGCCACGGTGATGAGCGCAACTGGCAGCTTCGATCACCGCGCCATTGACGGTGCAGACGGTGCGCAGCTGATGAAAGTGTTCAAGGAACTGATCGAGAACCCGCTGGGGCTGCTGGCGTAAGGAAGGCGTTGATGGCCTTTCCTACCCTTCCAGTTTTCAGCCAGACCAGCGCCATGATGATCGTGACGATGCTTGTGAGGATGATTCTGCAAGCGTCTGAAAATACGAAGTGTTTTTTGCCCCTGAACCGTGTTCCATGTGTTCCATCCTGCAGGATTGGCGCATGACCGAGGCAGAGATTCACGCAGGCCGCGATCCGGCCATTCGCGTCACCGCGATGCCGCGCGATACCAATGCCTATGGCGATATCTTCGGCGGCTGGCTGGTCTCCATCATGGATAATGCCGCAGGTCTGACAGCCGCTCGCCATTCAAAGGGCCGAGCGGTCACCGTTGCGATGGATGGGATGCAGTTCCTGCAACCGGTGAAGGTGGGCTGCGAAGTATCGGTCTATACCGACATCGAGAAGGTCGGCCGCAGCAGCATGGTAATCGCGGTGGAAGCATGGCGACGCGAGCGCCACTCGGAAGCTGCAGCAAAAGTTACGCAGGCGAAGTTCACCTTCGTCGCAATCGATGATGATGGTCGTCCGCGGCCGATAAATGTTTAGGAGTTCAAGACGTGGCAGCCAGCTATGACGTAATCGTTCTCGGTTCGGGTCCCGGCGGATATGTCGCCGCCATTCGCTGTGCGCAGCTGGGCCTAAACACGGCGATCGTGGAGCGCGAGAACCTGGGCGGCATCTGCCTCAACTGGGGTTGTATCCCCACCAAGGCACTCCTGCGTTCGGCAGAAATCCTGCACTATGCGCAGCACGCCAAGGATTACGGCCTGAAGATTGCCGGCGCGATCGAGGCTGACCTTGAAGCCGTGGTGAAGCGCAGCCGCGGCGTTGCCAAGCAGCTCAACCAGGGTGTCACGCACCTGATGAAGAAGAACAAGATCACCGTGCACATGGGCGAGGGCACCATGACCGGCGCCACCACCATGACGGTGAAGGGTGAGAAGGGCGAGGAAAAGCTCTCTGCAAAGCACGTGATCGTCGCCACTGGTGCGCGGGCGCGTGACCTGCCTTTCGCCAAGGCGGACGGCAAGCGGGTGTGGACCTATCGCCACGCCATGACGCCTTCGGAAATGCCGAAGAAGCTGCTGGTAATCGGTTCCGGTGCTATCGGCATCGAATTTTCCAGCTTCTACAATGACATGGGCTGCGATGTTACCGTGGTCGAAATGCTCGACCGGATCGTGCCTGTGGAAGACCAGGACGTTTCCGCCTTCCTCGAAAAAGCGCTCACCAAGCAAGGCATCACGATCAAGGCTGGTGCCGGCGTAGAGGAACTGAAGGTTTCCGACAAGGGCGTGACCGCCAAGATCAAGACCAAGGACGGCAAGGTCGAAACCACCGAGTTCAGCCATTGCATCACGGCCATCGGCATCGCGCCCAACACCGAGAACATCGGCGTGGACAAGCTGGTCGACATGGATCGCGGCTTTATCCAGATCGATCCCTATGGCCGCACAAAGGCCAAGGGCCTGTGGGCCATCGGCGATTGCACGCCGGGGCCGTGGCTGGCGCACAAGGCGAGCCATGAAGGTGTGACCTGTGCCGAAGCTATCGCGCAGGAGCTGGGCAAGAAGGGCCTGCATCCGCACCCGCTGGATCGCAACAACATCCCCGGCTGCACCTATTGCCATCCGCAGATCGCGTCTGTCGGCCTGACCGAGGCAAAGGCCAAGGAAGCCGGTTACGAGGTGAAGGTCGGCATGTTCCCATTCATCGGCAACGGCAAGGCCATCGCGCTGGGCGAAGCGGAAGGTTTCACCAAGACGGTGTTCGACGCCAAGACCGGCGAACTGCTGGGCGCACACATGATCGGCGCGGAAGTGACCGAGATGATCCAGGGCTATGTCGTTGGCAAGACGCTGGAAACCACCGAAGCTGAACTGATGCAGACGGTATTCCCGCATCCCACGATCTCGGAAAGCATGCACGAAAGCGTGCTCGCGGCATACGGTCGCGCGCTGCATATCTGACGCTTGGGAAATGCTGACGGAGGCTACTCGGCTGCATAAGGA
>CAYXTJ010000072.1:0-11182 GCA_964467715.1 uncultured Sphingomonadaceae bacterium | reverse complement strand
GTGCAGCTGGAACTCGGCCAGTTCCTCAAGGCTGCGGTGCTTCGGGCGCTGCGCCCGATAGCGCAGCGTCTCCTCCAACCGCCAGGCCAGGAACTTGGGGTCGACAGGCTTGCGGACATAATCCTGTGCGCCGTTGAAGCGGGCACGGCGTTCATCGCCATGGCTGCGCGCGGCAGTGAACATGATCACCGGCAGATCGTAGAATTGGGGAAACTGGCGCAGACGGCGCAGCAGCGCGGTGCCGGTTTCACCGGGCATGTTGTCATCCAGCAGGAGCACATCGGGCCTACGCCATTGCAGCAGCCTTTCCGCATCCTGCGTGTTGGTTACCCAGCCGCAGGCGTGGCCTTCCGAAATCAGGATCTCGGAAGCGAGTTCGGCAACGATCTCGTCATCATCGATGACCAGTATGTGGGCCATGGCGGCAACTCCAGCAGTGTTGCCTTGGCTTGTATCCCGCCCGGCCTACTGCCTGCCGAACCATGTCCCCCGCATAAGTGCCTATAGCGTCAGCATCACCGCACGCACGGCCATTACCACCAGAACCACGCTGCCCAGCGTGAAGATCGTCAGGCGCACGGGGATGGTGTTCACCACGGCCTGCCACAGCGAATGGACCACGCGCAGCGCGACGTAGCCCCATGCCAGCCACACATCCGTCTGCGTTGCGCCGCCGATAGCGAAGATCATCACCAGTGCGTAGAAGATCGTTGGCTGTTCCATCAGGTGATTGTAATTATGCGCTTTCCACTGCATTTCCGCAGGTAGCACGCCGTCAAGATCACTACCTCTGCCGCCGCGCGTTTTTTCCGGTGGCATCTTCAGCTTGGCGAGCGCGGGCAGGCGCAGGGCCGCCATCCAGAATAGCATGACCAGCGACCAGGCGACCAGCACGGCAGCCGGTGCGAGACTTTCCATTTGCATGATTTTGATCCTCCCGATTTCCCGGCGGGGAGGGTGCGCCGCCATGATTAGATTGTCAAATGCAACCCAATTTCGACATTTTTCTTGCTTAGCAAAACCTTTGCTACAAAGGGCGCTGCCGCACTGAAATCGCCCTGTCACACCTTTGGGCGATTCGCCTTATGACCAGCAATGGCCGGAGATGCATTAATGACCGAATCCAAGATCAACGACACCCGCAAGGCAGAACTGCTTTCGACGGAGGTCGAGCATATCGACATCACCACTTTCGATGCGCGCCCGATCATCGATTCCATGGGCAAGATGAGCTTCACCAGCCGTGATCTTGCTCGCGCCACCGGCATCTACAACCAGATGCTGGCCGACAAGGATTGCACCGTTTTCCTCGTCATCGCAGGTTCCACCAGCGCTGGCGGCTGCATGGATCTTTATGCAGAGCTGATCCGTTCCAACATGGTCGATTGCGTGGTCGCCACCGGCGCCACCATAGTGGACATGGATTTCTTTGAAGGGCTTGGACACAAGCACTATCAGGCGAATGAAGTGCCTGACGATGACACGCTGCGTTCGCTTTACATCGACCGCATCTATGACACCTATATCGACGAGGAAGACCTCCAGCACGTCGATCATACGATCTTCGAGATTGCCGAAACGCTGGAGCCCAAGGCCTATTCCAGCCGCGCTTTCATCCGCGAGATGGGCAAGTATCTTGTCGAGCACGGCAAGAAGGACAACAGCCTCGTCAAGCTCGCCTATGAGCATGACGTGCCAATCTTCTGCCCGGCCTTCGTCGACAGTTCTGCCGGCTTTGGCCTCGTGAAGCATCAGGTTGACGCCATGAAGGCGGGCAAGCCCTACATGATGATCGACGCCGTGGCCGATTTCCGCGAGCTGACCGACATCAAGATAGCTTCCGGCGTGTCCGGCCTGCTTATGGTGGGCGGCGGCGTGCCCAAGAACTTCATCCAGGATACCGTGGTTTGCGCCGAAATCCTCGGCCATGACGATGTCGAAGTGCACAAATATGCCGTGCAGATCACCGTGGCTGACGTGCGCGATGGTGCCTGCTCGTCCTCCACGCTGCAGGAAGCGGCCAGCTGGGGCAAGGTCAACACCGCGATCGAACAGATGGTGTTTGCCGAAGCAGGCTCGGTCATGCCGCTGCTGGCATCGGACGCCTATCACCGCGAATTCTGGAAGACGCGCGAGAAGCGCCGCTGGTCCCAATTGTTTGATAAATAAGGCTGTTCGACAAGTAAGGAACATGGGGGGGGAGCGGGGCCTCGCCTCCTTCCCCTAACTCCGCCCTGACTGGTTCAGGGCAGCGGCAAGTTCAGCCATCGACATGAACTGGTTGATGCAGGTCTCGATCATTTCCCGATCGCGGCCTGCATCCATGCTGCCGCTTTCGAACATGTTCTTTGCTTCCAGCACCACGGTCAGCTCGCCATCCATTATCAGCGTGCGGATCTTCTTGCCCGCAAAGGCACGCTCCAGCTCGATCACCTTCTCCACATAGGCGGGATGGACGAGGTAGTGCGCCTCGGTCTGGTCGGTGGCGTAGATGGTGAATTCGTCTTCGAATTCGGGGTGGACCATGTCCACCTTGCGCAATTCCCTGCCGCCGATGGTCAGGCTGTCCTTTTCCCCGAAGAACAGGAATTTGCGGTGTTTTCCTGCGCGTTCGAGCAAGGTGATGCCGTGGAACTGGCGGTCGGATGAAATGGTCATCACCGGACCGCGGAACACGGTGACATAATGGGTGTTCTTGCCGTTTAACCGGCGCTGTTTCAGCTCGGCCTCATGCAGGGTGAAGGCACGGCCGCCGATCTCTCCGCTCCACATGTCCTCGTAATTCGAGCGGTCGAAGCTTGGCAGCATCTTGAAGGCCTGCGCGCGGGCAAAGCCCATGCCAGGTTGCGTGTCATGCTGGTAATCGAGGCCCAGAGCGCGGGCGAGGGCGCTGTTGATGCCTTCCTTGGTCTGCTTGATCGCCTTGGCGCGCGGGGCATAGACCCAAACTGCCGCGCCCATGCAGGCAGCACCGATGATCCACAGCTTGAAAGTGCCACTGAAAACCGGGCCGAACAGCAGGAAGGCGGCCAGCGGCAGCACCACGAAGGCTGCCATCACCAGCGGCGAATTGCTCTTCTCGCGGGACTCGTCGCGCACCAGTGACTGGCATTGCAACCACTCGCCCAGTTCGCCGCCCAGCAGCTCGTCAATATCCGGTCTTGCGATCACGCTGCGAAAAGCCCCCCTTGCGCCCACTCATATTCATGGCACACTTTGCGTTAACAGGGATAGGTTGGGGCAATCTGCATGGAATGGATTCTTCTCGGCATTGCCGTGCTGTTGGTGTTTGTCATCATCGGCATCTACAACAAGCTCGTGGCGCTTCGGCAGAACGTTAATCAGGGCGTGGCCGATATCGATGCACAATTGCGCCAGCGGCATGACCTGATTCCCAATCTGGTGAACACGGTGAAGGGCTATGCCGCCCATGAGCAGGAAACGCTCGACGCCGTGATTTCCGCCCGCAATACCGCTGCCAGCGGTTCCCCCGCTTCGGCTGACGAGGCGCAACTGCGCGTGGGGCTGGACAAGCTGCTGGCGCTGGGTGAAGCCTATCCTGACCTGAAAGCCTCAGCCAACTTCCAGGAACTGCAGCGAGAGCTGGGCGACGTGGAAGACAAGCTGGCCGCTGCACGCCGCGCGCTCAATGCTGCGGTTTCGCGGTTTAACACCGCCATCCAGTCCTTTCCCGCAGTTCTGTTCGCCGGCGCGCTGTGCTTCCGCGAGGCCGATTTCCACCAGCTGGACGACAGCGAAAAGGGCGTGGTGGATGCCGTGCCCGATGTGAAGTTCTGACTTTTTCGGAACCTCACATCCACTGATGCGTGGACAAGCCATGAGCTTTGTTCTTGCATCATTCATCCACGGCCCTATATGCGCCCCTTCCGCTGCCCCAAGGGGACTTCCAACCGCAAGGCAGCTTGTGAGTACTAACGTTCTGGGGGTCCCTTGAATTGCACACTTTCCCTGACGCTAAGGCTGTAGTCCGCGCAATCGCTCCGGATGAGGCGGTGATTCTGAATCGCCCCCATGCGGCTGCCCGTGCTGCGCGTTTCTTCACCGAGAAGTTTCCCGGCACAGCCATGTATGCGGTGAAGGCGAATCCTTCGCCCGACCTGATTCGCATCCTGTGGTCCGAAGGCGTGACGCATTATGACGTCGCCTCGATCGGCGAAGTGCGCATAGTGCGCGAAACCCTGCCCGATGCGAAATTGTGCTTCATGCACCCGGTCAAGACGAAGAGCGCGATCCGCGAAGCATACACCCAGCACGGCGTGCGCACCTTCAGCCTCGACACGATGGAAGAACTGGCGAAGATCGTCGAAGCCACCGATGCAGCGCAAGACCTGCAGCTGCTGGTGCGCCTGCGCGTCTCGTCCGAGCATTCCGAGCTGTCGCTGGCGTCCAAGTTTGGCGTGGACCTGGCCGATGCCACCCCGCTACTGCAGGCAACACGCCAGCATTGCGACGCGCTGGGCATCTGCTTCCACGTCGGCAGCCAGGCGATGACGCCCTTCGCCTATGTGCAGGCGCTGGAGCGCGTCCGTGCCGCGATTGCAGAGGCTGCGATCACCGTGGACATCGTGGATGTCGGCGGCGGCTTCCCGAGCATCTATCCGGACCTCGATCCGCCCGCGATGGAAGACTATTTCGCGCAGATCCACCGCTCGTTCGAAGCCATGCCGGTTTCCTATTCGGCAGAGCTGTGGGCCGAGCCGGGCCGGGCGCTGTGTGCCGAATATTCCAGCCTGATCGTGAAGGTGGAAAAGCGCCGCGGTGACGAGCTCTACATCAATGACGGTGCCTATGGCGCGCTGTTCGATGCTGCGCATGTGGCCTGGCGTTTCCCGGTCGTCGCGCTGGAGGATGACCTCACCCAGCCGCTCACCGAGTTCTCGTTCTATGGCCCCACCTGCGATGATGCGGACTTCATGAAGGGCCCCTTCATGCTGCCTGAGGATATCCAGGCCGGCGACTACATCGAGATTGGCATGCTGGGTGCCTATGGCGCGGCGATGGCCACCCGTTTCAACGGTTTTGGCGCCACGCAGGGCTTCATCGTCGAGGACGAGCCGATGGCCAGCATCTATCGCGGTGACCGCACCGATCCGCGCAGCAGCGACAATGTGGTGAGCCTGCGCTAAGCAATGTGTGAAGCGGGGCGCAGCAGCGCTGGCGTCCCGCTCCACCAGAAATCAGGCGAAAATGCTGACGCCCAGCGATTCCCGCTCGGTAGATTCATGCAGTATGCCCTGACTGGGCACTTCCGGCTTGAACAATTCGTGGCAGGCGAGGCAGTTCTGCACCAGCCTGTCCCCAATAGCGCGCCAAGCGTCGACATCTTCGGACTTGGCTTCGACCAGCGGCAGCGCATCCTACCCGATCTGCGTCAGTTCTTCCGAATGGGCCTGCCAATCGGTGTTGGCGATCCATTGCGCGTCAAACTCACCGGTTCCGCCCATCTGGATTACCTTGCCGCCAAGGATCATGTCGTAAACAGCGCCACGCACCTGGTCCCAGTCGTGGTCATCGCGAGGCAGGTCGCCATTGCCTACGGCCCAGATGAAGTCCGCTGACTGGTCGATGATGCCGACCATGGCTGCGTTGATGCTGATGGGAAGCTCTACCTGTGCAAGGGTGGCTTCAGCTGGCGCTTCGGTTGCTTCTTCGGCCTGCTGGCAGCTGGCAAGAGCCAGTGCCGCAAGGGGCAGCGCGTAAATTGCCTTTATCCTGATCTTAGCGTTTTCTCCCGTTTCCGGGCCCCGGACTCAGAGTCGGCACGGTGGCCACGATCGAGCAATCGCAGCTTTGCGCGAATGGCGCCTTGATCTGGGTCAGGAAATTCTTGAGCGCAGGCAGATTGCCCGGACCCTCAATCCTCCATCCGCGGGCGGAATTCGTCAAAGGCTGCCCACTCGGGGTCAGCGAAGGCTTCCAGCGCAATCGGATAGACAAGGTCGCCCTGCATCACCTGGTTGAATACCTCGATGAAGCGTTGGGTATCAGGCGTATAGAAGCGCCAGTCACGGAAGCCGGGGATGGTAAACACGGCCACGCCGCAGCCGACATCGGACGTTTCGGAGAAGACACTGAAAAGCCGCTCTTCCAGCTGGCCCATCAGTTCAACCTCCGCCAGCGTGGGCGGGCCGCCATTGGCTGCCGGGTCGAATTCCCACTTCATGATCACGAGGTTCGAAAAGCGGGCCTTTTCCTGCGGATCAGGGTCATGCTTGCGGATGCGGACCAGCACCGGGCCATCAGGCGCCTGCCCGTTGGCTGCTACCCAGCTATCCGATTCGAACAGCGCCCCGGCTTATGCCGCCCGCGCCAGTTCCAGTTCCAAACGGTCCCAGATTTCCACCAGCGCCGCGGCCAGCTCGTCCATCATCGCTTCGGTGTGGGCGGGGCCGGGGGTGAAGCGCAGGCGCTCCGTACCGCGCGGCACGGTGGGGAAGTTGATCGGCTGCACATAGACGCCATATTCGGCGAGCAGGATATCGCTGATCTTCTTGGCGCGCACCGGATCGCCCACCATCAGCGGAACGATATGAGTGGTGCTGTCCATCACCGGCAGGCCGGCATCGCGGAACTTTTGCTTGAGTATCGCGGCTGCGGCCTGTTGGCCGTCACGCTCCACGCTGCTCTGCTTCAGGTGGCGCACCGATGCGAGCACACCTGCCACCAGCACGGGGCTGAGCGAAGTGGTGAAGATGAAGCCCGGCGCATAGGACCGGATGCAGTCGATCACCTTCTTGCTGGCAGCGACATAGCCGCCCATCACGCCGAAAGCCTTGCCCAGCGTGCCTTCGATCAGGTCAATACGGTCAGCCGCCTTGTCACGCTCGGAAATGCCGCCGCCATGGTCGCCATACATGCCCACGGCGTGCACTTCGTCTATATAGGTGAGGGCGTTGAATTCCTCTGCAAGGTCGCAGATCGCGTGGATCGGGGCGACATCGCCATCCATCGAATAGACACTCTCGAACGCGATCAGCTTCGGCACGTCCGGGTCTTCTGCAGCGAGCAGTTCCCTCAAATGCGCCACGTCATTATGGCGCCAGATGCGCTTTTCGCAGCCGGAATTGCGGATGCCGGCGATCATGCTGGCGTGGTTCAACTCGTCCGAGAAGATCACGCAGCCGGGCAGCAGCTTGGCGAGCGTGGACAGCGTGGCATCGTTGGAAACATAGCCGCTGGTGAACAGCAGCGCGCTTTCCTTGCCGTGCAGGTCTGCCAGCTCTTCTTCTAGCTGGATGTGGTAATGTGTGTTGCCGCCGATGTTGCGGGTGCCGCCGGAACCGGCGCCGACATCGTGCAGCGCTTCTTCCATCGCAGCGACAACCTTGGGGTGCTGGCCCATCGCAAGGTAATCGTTCGAGCACCAGACGGTGATCGGCTTGGGGCCGTTGTGGCCGGCGAAGCAGCGCGCGTTGGGGAACGCACCCTTGTTGCGCAGGATGTCGATAAAGACGCGGTAACGCCCCTCGGTGTGCAAGCGATCGATCGCCTGGTCGAAGATCTGGTCGTAATTCAGCGTACTTGTCCGGTCTGCACCGCATGAAGAGTCGCGGCCGTTTGTGATGGCGGACTTAGTCAAATCGGGCTACAGTTTAAAGCGCGGAGTTTGCGAACAATTCGCATTAAAGTCGCTGAATTCCGCCGATTCCGTAGCTTTGCAGGGTTGGTGCAAGATTGATGTGATTGTGCTCATCGCCGGTAACTATCGCAAAGTCCTGATCATGCCGGGCGAATGCCTGACCTTGCGTCAGATAATGAATGCGGCGGGCAATCCCTTGCGCTCCGTCAACAAATTGCACTTTTTCCCCGAAAGCTTTGCCCAATTCGTCCGTCAGTAGCGGGAAATGGGTGCACGCGAGCACCACCGTATCGATTGATTCGCCGCCGGGCTGGCTGGTGAGGCCTTGCGCCGCGCGGGTGAAGATTTCCGGATCGGGAGTGCCGCCGCGCAGCTTGAGTTCCGCTGCCCCGACCAGTTCGGGCGCTGCGTGGCGCAGCAGCGTCTTGCCAGCGGCGAATTGCGCGTCAAGGTTATCGACATAGGCCTGGCGGATCGTAGCGGCGGTGCCGAGCAGGCCGATCACGCCGCTCTGCGTCATCTCCGCAGCGGGCTTGATGGCGGGGACCGTGCCGACCACCGGCACTTCCAGCACATCGCGCACCATGCCCAGCGCGATGGTGCTGGCAGTGTTGCAGGCAATGCAGATCAGGCGCGGGTGGAAGCGTTCGGCCAGCCTGCCCAGCAAGCCGCAGACCCGTGCGGCAATCTCGGCCTCGGTCTTGTCGCCATAGGGCAGGGCGGCCTCGTCCGCGACATAGATCACCGGTGCATCGGGCAGCAGCTTGCGCACTTCGGCCAGCACTGTGAGGCCGCCGACACCGGAATCGAAGATCAGGATAGGGGCGGCAGGATCGACCATGGCGCGCAGCGATGGCCGAGGGCGCGGCCAGCGTCAATCTCTGCCTCCTGCGATTATCCTGCCGGTTCCCAGTCTGCGGGTATCAAAGGAATGCCGCGCTAAAGGAACTGTGGCAGCACGGGCTGGGCAAATTCGTCAGGGCTGACCTTGCCATCACCATCCGTGTCGACACGGGCGATGTGTTGCGTCCGGGCTTCATCGCCGCTCAGTTCCTCAAAAATATCTTCCGGATTCCTCGCGCTCGGATCTGCGCCGCTGCGCGTGGTCACAACGACGACAAAGGCCTCGTCATGCTCGATGAAGCCAGAGCCATCTGTGTCCCTCACATCGAACATCTTCTGCACATAGGCACGGACGCGATCTTCGGATGCGGGCACATATTGGAAATCGCCGGCATAGCGCGCCTCTGCGCTTTCCATTGCCTCGTAGGCGGCACCTGCCTCGGCTGTGCTTGCCTGCGACAAGAGTATGGCGGTTGCGGTTGCCACCAAGATCATCACACTTGCTCCCAATATCAGTGGTTTGGTGAGCTTTGTGTGTGATCCTTCGGCTAATTCTGCGAGGTCCGGCGAATGGGCTACCACTGGCTGGTACCCCTCTTCCTTGGCGAGCAGCCGTGCCGCTTCGAGCGAAGTCGCAACGCCCAGCTTGGTACGCGCCAGCTTCAGCCGTTTTTCCACTGCATGGTGCGAAACGCCAAGGTCGAGCGCAATTTCCTTGGCGGTTTTGTGCTCCAGCCAACAGCGCAGAGCTTGCTTCTCTCGCTCGGTCAGCCGTTCGATCAGGGGCTTTGCATCCATGGCCACATGATAGGCGAACCGCCCCGCTTTCCAAGGCAGGGTCGACTTGTACCGCTGAAGCCAAGCTGCTGATTTTGCGCCTTGGTGATGCTCGAAACCGGATGATTTTCCCCCTGCCATTCCCTGCAGGAGCGGGTATGAACCTTGTCATGGACACGCTGCTTGCACTGGTTTTCGGATATCTGCTGGGATCGATTCCCTTCGGCCTGCTGCTCGCCTTTGCTGCGGGCAAAGGCGATGTGCGCAAGATCGGCAGCGGAAATATCGGTGCCACCAACGTGCTGCGAACAGGCAGCAAGGGGCTGGCAGCGCTCACCCTGCTGCTGGACCTTGCTAAGGGCTTTTTTGCGGTATTCCTTGCCTGGCAGTTCTTTCCGCTCGATCCCGCAGCCGCTCCGGGAAATGCGTGGTTTGGCTACAGCCAGATGGCGGCACTTGGCGCGGTGCTGGGGCATTGCTTTCCGGTCTGGCTCAAATTCAAGGGCGGCAAGGGCGTGGCTACCAATGCCGGCGTCGCCTTTGGCCTCGCATGGCCCATCGGGCTGGCTTACGCGCTGGTTTGGATCGCCATGCTGGCTATCTTCCGCATCAGCTCGCTCGCCGGAATGAGTGCGGTGGTCGCTGCCGTGGTGGCAGCGGTTGTGGTGGGCGCTCTGAATTTCGTGCCGGTCCTCGCGATCATCGCTTTGCTGGTGCTGTGGCTGCACCGTGAGAATATCGCGCGGCTCAAGGCGGGCAGCGAACCCAGGATCGGCGGCAAGAAATAGTGGCAAGCGCAGCTGCAACGGCGCTGGCACTGTCGCAGGACGAGGCTTTCGTGCGCATCCGCCTGCTGCGTTCGCCCAATATCGGTCCGGTCAGTTTCCACCAGCTCTTGCGTCGCTTCGGTTCCGCTGTGGCCGCGCTGGATGCGCTTCCGGACCTCGCTGCGCGCGGCAAGCGGCAATATCGCGCTGCCCCTGCCTCGCGGATTGAGGATGAGGTGGCAGCGGTGCGCAAGGCGGGTGCGCGCTACCTGTTTCACGATATGGCAGACTATCCCGCCTTGCTGCGCGAGATCGACGGTGCGCCGCCGATCCTGATCGTTCGCGGGGACCTGTCGCTGGCGGCAAAGCCCTGTGTCTCCATGGTCGGTGCGCGCAACGCCTCTGCTGCGGCGGTGAAGCTTGCACGCGATTTCGCTTCGGCGTTGGCGGGGGAGGGGTTCACGGTGGTTTCCGGCCTCGCTCGCGGCATCGATGGCGCGGCTCATGAAGGTGCGCTGGGTGCGGCAATGGGCGGCACCGTGGGCGTGATCGCCAGCGGGATCGACATCACCTATCCTCCGCAGCACGAGGCCTTGCAGGAACGCGTCGCCAGCGAAGGCTTGCTGATAGCAGAGGAAGCGCCCGGAACCAGCCCGCGCGGCCAGCTGTTTCCCAAGCGCAACCGCATCATTGCCGGCCTCTCCGCAGGCACTCTGGTGGTGGAGGCTGCGCCCAAGTCAGGCTCGCTGATCACCGCAAGGCTGGCGGGCGAGGCGGGGCGCGAGGTGATGGCGATCCCCGGCAGCCCGCTCGAACCGCGCAGCGAAGGCTGCAACAAGCTGATCCGCGAAGGCGCGGTGCTGGTTCAGTCGCCGGAAGACGTGGTGGAGCTGCTGTCAGGCTTTGACGGCAATCCGCGTTCCACTTTCCGCGAAGCCGTGTCCGGTTTCGACCATGCGGACATCGATTACGATGCCGAGCCTGCCGATGCCGCCGATATCGAAAACCTGCTCACCACCGCACCCGTGCCGGTGGAAGAGCTGGTGCGGCAAAGTGGCGAGAGCGCAGGCGCGGTGCAGATGGCTCTGCTGGAACTGGAAATCGCCGGGCGGCTGGAACGCCCCGCCGGGGGCCGCGTCATCCTGGTTTCCGGCTGAGGCGCGCTGCTGATCGTGTCTTGGATAGACGAAAAGGC
>CAYXTJ010000071.1:0-11302 GCA_964467715.1 uncultured Sphingomonadaceae bacterium | reverse complement strand
AAGGGCGGTCCGCGAAGGCCGCCCCGTTTATCTGGTCGCTTCTCAGCTGGAAGCGGGTGCCGCCTCCAGCTGCCTTACCTTTCCCTTCCACCGGCAGGGCCTCGGCAAACATGTTGGTGACGATGGGGAAGGGGATGTCTATCCCCGCCTTGTCCAGCGCGTTCTTGATGGCCAGCACCACTTCGTGATGCACCATGAACAGGCTGTTGGTCTCGGTGTTGACCCACCAGCGGACAAGGAAATCGATCGAACTGCCGCCGAACGTGTCTGCCCGCACGTCTACCGGCTTGTCCTTCTCGACGGTTTCCAGCGATTCCACGGCATCGCGGATCACCTTTTCGGCATGGGCAAGGTCGGTGTCATAGGCCACGCCCACCATCAGCTGGAAACGGCGCTGGGGGCGCTCGGAGAAGATCTTCACCGCGTTCTTGAAGATCATCGAATTGGGCAGGATTGTCAGTTCGCCCGAAAACTGGCGAATGTGCGTTTCGCGCAGGGTGATCTGCTCCATCGTGCCATCGATACCGTCAGCCTCGATGTAATCGCCGATATTCATCTTGTCGCGCAGCATGATCAGCACGCCGGCCAGGAAGGGTTCGAATATGTCCTGAAAGGCGAAACCGATGGCGAGCGCACCCACGCCAAGGCCGGCAATCATGCCGGCAGGTGTGAAGCCGGGGATGGCCACCGCAGCGGCGATCAGCAGGCCGAAGATCCAGATGAACACCCGCACCAGCGTGGCGGTGAGGTTCTTGAGGTCGGTCCGAAGATGGGTCTTGCCGGTCATGCGGTTGGCGATGCGCACCGCGAACTTTGCCAGAAGCCATGTGAAGATGACGACGACGAGCGCGAGTATCAGGTTGGGGATGATGGAGGCCGCGCCGATGATCATGGCTTCGACCTGTTCTTGTATCGGGGTAATGAGGTCCAAAATTGGCTCCTGAAATGATCCTTATTTTCGCTGGGGGCCAAGGCAGGGTCTTTCGCGCTTGCGAAATACGTCTCTTTGGGCAAAAGCCCCGCCATGTTTGACGAAGCACTGATTTCTGCCGCCCGATCCTCCAAGGCATGGCCCTTCCAGGAAGCCATGAAACTCGTGAAGCGGTTCAATGGTTCCAAAAAGGATCAGGACGGCAATGTCGTTCCCGTGCTTTTCGAGACGGGTTACGGGCCTTCCGGCCTGCCGCATATCGGCACTTTCCAGGAAGTACTGCGCACCACACTGGTGCGCCGCGCCTATGAAATCGTGGCGAGCGAGGACGGCACGCCTGCGCCCACGCGTCTTGTCGCTTTCAGCGATGACATGGACGGCCTGCGCAAGGTGCCCGACAACGTGCCCAGCAAGGAAATGCTGACCCAGCACCTCGGCATGCCGTTGAGCCGCATTCCCGACCCGTTCGGTTCGAATGACAGCTTTGCCGGCACCAACAACCGCCGCTTGCGCGAATTCCTCGACCGCTTCGGCTTCGATTACGAGTTCGTTTCCGCCAGCGACCGTTACAATTCCGGCGCATTCGACGATGCGCTGCGCCAGGTGCTGCGCAAGTATGACGATATCCAGGCGATCATGCTGCCCACGCTGCGCGAGGAACGCCGCAAGACCTATTCGCCGATCCTGCCCGTTAGCCCGAAGAGCGGCGTGGTGCTGCAGGTTCCGGTCGAGGTGGTCGATGCCGAGACCGGCATGGTGCGCTTCGAGGACGAGGGCGAGACTATCGAACACTGCATCTTCGGCGGACAGGCCAAGCTGCAGTGGAAGGTGGACTGGGCCGTGCGCTGGTACGCACTTGGCGTGGATTACGAAATGTGCGGCAAGGATTTGACCGACAGCGTCACCCAGTCCGGCCGCATCGTGCAGGTGCTCGGCGGGCGCAAGCCCGAGGGCATGATCTACGAGCTGTTCCTCGACGCGAACGGCGAGAAGATTTCCAAGTCCAAGGGCAACGGCCTCTCGATCGAGGAATGGCTGACCTATGGCAGCGAGGAAAGCCTCGGCCATTACCTGTTCGCCAATCCCAAGAGCGCCAAGCAGCTGCATATCGGTGGGATCCCGCGCGCGGTGGACGAATACTGGCAGTTCCGCGCCGCCATTCCCGGCCAGCCGGTGGAAAAGCAGCTCGGCAATCCTGCCTGGCACCTGCTGCGTGCCGACAGCCCGGCCAATGTGATGCCGCCAGCAGGGTCGGGAGACAGCCTGCCGGTGACCTTCGGCCTGCTGCTCAACCTCGTCAGCGTGCTGGGGGCGGAGGCGACGCACCAGCAGGTCTGGTCCTATCTCGGCAACTACATGCACGATGCCGATCCTTCCGATCATCCGGACCTGTTCCGGCTGGTGGAGAAAGCGCTCGCCTACAACCGCGACTTCGTGGCGCCGACGCTGGATCGCCGTGCACCGACCGCGAACGAGGCTGCAGCCCTGCGCGAACTCGATGCCTGGCTCGCCACCATTCCCGACGATACCTCGGCCGAGGACATGCAGACCGAGGTCTACGAGATCGGCAAGAAGGAAGAGTACGGCTTCGAGAACCTGCGCGACTGGTTCAAGGCGCTTTACCAGACCTTGCTCGGCAGCGAGCAGGGGCCGCGCATGGGCAGCTTCATCGCCCTCTATGGCATTGAAAACAGTCGCAAGCTGATTGCGGACGCGCTGGCCAAGGCCTGAGCCTCAGTCACGTCCACTTCTGGGCGCGATACCATTTGGTGAAGACGTATTTCACGCCCTTTTCCACGGGGCGACCGGCGTGGATGGTGTTGTGATTGGGTAGGCCGTCCACATCGGCATTGTTCCATAACAGCAGCACGCCGGGCTTGGGCTCTATCGAGATTTCCAGCTTGGTGAAATCGGTGGTGCCGCCTTCCTCCACCTCGTTCAGGAACACCATCGCGGTCAGCGCGCGCTGGCCGCCGCGGCTCATCTCGAAGTCCCAGTAGTTGGTGTTGGGGTGGAACCAGTCGTGATGGTCCTTGAATTCCTGCCCCGGCATGTAGCGCTGGCCCTGGATCGTCTCGCCATATCCCGGCTCGATGCCGAGCAGGTCGTTCAGGCGGCGGTTGATCTTCTTCACGAAGGGATCATGCGGGTCGACATCGCCTGAATAAGAGGTGCGATAGCCTTCCGCGTAATAGGTGCGCAGCCCGTCGCGGCTTTCGGTGTCGAACACGGTGGAAGGCTTGGCCACGGCATCGATCATGGCGATCAGCCGCTCGCATTCCAGCGGCGTCATGAAATCGGCATAGGCCCACACCTCGGCCTTGTCGGAAGGCAGCTTCCACATTTGCGGATTGGCGGCCAGCCGTTCGCGCACTTCCTTGCCCAGCTTGCGCATGCGCGGCTGGTCTTTCAGGAATTCGGGTCTCACTTTCACTGCCATGAAACGGGTGTAACCAGCTATAATCACGCGCTCAAGTATCTGCTGACACAGGCAGTAGGAAAGCCTGCGCTCAAGCAGCGAAGCGGTAGCGCGACCCACAATCGAAAACCCCCGCCCTCTGGTGAAGGCAGGGGTCCGATTGCCGGCCACTCTTCCGGCAACTGGCTGTGAGTAGTTTACCAGAAGAAGTCGTAGATCACGTCCACCACTTCGCCGGTGTAGGTGTCCACCAGCAGCACGTCGTCATAGTAACGCACCCACTGATAGTCGCCGTAGACAGCCGGCAGGCGATAGCGCCAGGGATCGTTGATCCAGTAACGGCTGCCGAAGAACAGGCTGTCGACAGAGAAGCCGATGCTCAGCCGGCGATAGCTGTAGTTCCGGTACGGCGCGTAGTAACGGCCCAGGCGGTACACATTGCGGTTGGAGTAACGGTAGTTGCTCCAATTATAGCGGTGGTTGTTGCGCCACTGCCTGTCCCACCGGCGATAGTCCCTGCGCGCTTCGCGGCGGCCGTTGCGATAGCCATCCCGGTACGATCCGTTGCGGTCCCGGTCACGGTAATCGCGGTTGCGATCCCGGTCACGATAGTCCCGGTTGCGATCGTTGTCGCGATAGGCAGTGCTGCGGGCATTGGTCACGTTCCGGTCGCGACGGTCTTCGCGGCGTTCGGCCCGGTCAATCGCGCGGCTGTCCGTTGCGCCAAGGCGTTCGCCGAGGTTGCGCGGGCGCTGGTTGCGATTATCGCGGTCCCGATCGCGGGCGACATCCTGGCGGGCGTCGCGGCGAATATTGGCCGCCTGGCGTTCACCGCGGCGGTCGATCCGTTCCGCACGGCGTTCGCTGCGGTTGTCGATACGGGCGGCAGCACGCGGGTTGCCCTGCGACTGGGCGACCGCGGCGCGGCGGTCGCCACGGTTTTCTACACGTTCGGCGCGGCGGTCAGCCTGCCGTTCGAACTGACGCGCTTCCTGCCGGGCCTGACGCATCTGGCCACGGTTGCTGTCATTGTTCGACTGGCGCTCCTGCCGGGCCTGCTGGCGATTGCCGCGGTTTTCCTGGCGGGCTTCCCGGCGTTCACCGCGGTTACCGCGATTTTCACGGTCACGGTTCCGTTGTTCGGCAGCAGAAGTATCGGCAGAGCTTGCAGCCTGTGCCGGAATAGCGGGTGCGGCCATGGCGATCGCCAGGGCAGCCAATCCGCTGGATTTCAGAAGTTTTGCAAGACGCATGGCAGCATCCTCTTCGTTTGGTTTACTTGCCGCCGAGTGGCTTTGCGGCTTGTCTGAAAGCAGAGTTACGCGAGTCGCCCTGTCCGTTAACTGAACCAGTGTGTTAGCTTAATGTTCAGGTTTGCCGCCTATTTCCTGAACACCCGTCTTCTGACCATCTCATGCAAAAGTCCATGTTGCTCCCACCTGAAGCGAAGCGCATGAGGTTCACCATGTTCGAAACGCTGGACCAGATCGCCGAGGATATCCGCAAAAGCCTGTCCGAAGCGGCCAGCAATCGCCGCTCGCCCATGCACACGCCGGTGGTGGGCACGGCGGATGCCGATGTTCGGGTGATGGTGCTGCGTGCTTTCGATGCAAAGAGCTGGACTTGCCGCCTGCATACCGATGCTCGTTCGCCCAAATGCGCGGCAATCGGCGATGGCGCGCCGGTGGGCCTGCTGTTCCACGATGCCGATGCCAAGATCCAGATTCGCGTGAAAGGCACGGGCCGGATCGAGCGGGAAGGGCCGGTGGCAGATGCCGCATGGGCCGACGCCACCAATTTCGCCAAGCGGTGTTATCTCGCGCAAAGCGGGCCGGGCACGGCGAGCGACGAACCCACCTCCGGCCTGCCAGCCGAAGTGGAAGGCATAAAGCCGGATGACGGGCAGCTTGTGCCCGCGCGCGAGAACTTCGCGGTGCTGCTGGTGGAATTGCAGGAACTCGACTGGCTGTGGCTCGGCCATGAAGGCCACCGCCGTGCGCGATTCACTGGCGGTCCGGGAGATTGGCAGGGCAGCTGGGTGGTGCCGTAATAGCGCTCGGCTGGTCGCGTGTACGGCACGCTTGGAACGCATGGACCACGGTATTGCAGGGGAAATTCTGCGCGGGGTGTCGGCGCGTGTTTGCGTCTGTTTGGAGAAGGGATGATGTGCGCTCATCCCGCGTTGCTGGCGCACGGCGGCGGATGTAGGACGGCATCACTCAACCGTCGCCCCGTGCTTGACACGGGGCAAGGCTTTCTTGCTCAAGGTCTCAAGACGTAGCCTTGCTCCGGCTCAAGTCCGGAGCGCCTTGAAAGAGAGCTATTCTCATTTTCCTGAAACCCAGTCATACCAGTTAGATGGCGAAGGGCGGCTGGGTTTATATCATGGCGAACCGCTATCGCGGGGGCATGTATACAGGCGTTACGGCTGACCTTCCTGCCCGCATCCACCAGCACAAGAACGGCACTGGCTCTCAGCATGTGACCGAAACTGCAAAGACCATGCTCGTCTATTCCGAGCGGCACGAGGATATCGAAAGCGCCATTGCCCGTGAGAAGCTGGTCAAGAAATGGCGTCGGGAGTGGAAATTCGCGTTGATCGAAAAGGATAATCCCGAGTGGTTTGATCTTTGGAGTCAGTGGTATTCGAAAGATTAGCCTTGGCCAGTGTCAAGCACGGGCCGACGGGGAGGCAATAGAGCACCATCGCCTAACCGTCGCCCCGGATTTGATCCGGGGCCAGGCTTACCCTCAAATCAACGCGTCAGCTTCTTGTACGCCAACCTGGTCGGACGATCCGCAGCATCGCCCAGGCGGCGGCGCTTGTCTTCCTCGTAAGCCTCGAAGTTGCCTTCGAACCATTCCACATGGCTGTTGCCCTCGAACGCAAGAATATGCGTGGCGAGGCGGTCAAGGAAGAAGCGGTCGTGCGAGATCACCACGGCGCAGCCGGCGAAGTTTTCGATGGCGTCTTCCAGCGCGCCCAGCGTTTCCACGTCAAGGTCGTTGGTCGGTTCGTCCAGCAGCAGCACGTTGCCGCCCTGCTTGAGCATCTTCGCCATGTGCACGCGGTTGCGTTCACCGCCTGACAGCTTGCCGACGTTCTTCTGCTGGTCCGCGCCCTTGAAGTTGAACGCACCGACATAGGCACGGGTGGACATGTCCTGGCCATTGACCTTCATGTAATCGAGGCCGTCGGAAATCTCTTCCCACACATTGTGCGTGGGGTCGAGGTCGTCGCGGCTCTGGTCAACATAGCCCAGATGGACGGTGGAGCCGATCTCGATGGTGCCGGAATCGGGCTGTTCCTTGCCGGTGAGGATCTTGAACAGCGTGGACTTACCCGCGCCGTTGGGGCCGATTACGCCGACAATGCCGCCCGGGGGCAGTATGAAGGAGAGGTTTTCGAAGAGCAGCTTGTCGCCATAGGCCTTGGTGATGTTCTTGGCTTCGATCACCTTGCCGCCAAGGCGTTCGGGCACTTGGATGACGATCTGCGCCTTGCCCACCTTGCGGCTGTCCTGCGCTTCCTGCAGTTCCTCGAACTTGCGGATACGCGCCTTGGACTTGGTCTGGCGCGCGGCGGGCGTCTGGCGGATCCATTCAAGCTCGCGGCTCAATGCCTTCTGCTTGCCGCTTTCCTCGCGGCTTTCCTGCTCGAGGCGCTTGGCCTTCTTCTCGAGGTAGGTCGAGTAGTTGCCTTCATAGGGATAGTAGGAACCGCGATCGAGTTCGAGGATCCATTCCACCACATTGTCGAGGAAGTAGCGGTCGTGGGTGATCATCAGCACCGCGCCGGCATATTCCTTCAGGTGGTTTTCCAGCCACTGCACGCTTTCTGCGTCAAGGTGGTTGGTCGGTTCGTCCAGCAGCAGGATGGACGGCTTCTGGATCAGCAGGCGGGTAAGCGCGACGCGGCGCTTTTCACCGCCGGAGAGGCTTTCCACGCCCATGTCGCCCGGCGGGCAGCGCAGTGCTTCCATCGCCACTTCCAGCTGGTTGTCCAGCGTCCAGCCGTCGACCGCGTCGATCTTTGCCTGCAGGTCGCCCATTTCCTCCATGAGCGCGTCGAAATCGGTATCGTCCTGCGGATCGCCCATTTCGGCGGAGATGGCATTGAAACGGTCGACGAGGTCAGCGATATCGCGGGCGCCGTCCTTGACGTTTTCCAGCACCGTCTTGGTCGGGTCCAGCTCGGGCTCCTGTTCGAGATAGCCGACGGTGATGTTCTCGCCCGGCCATGCCTCGCCGGTGAAGTCCTTGTCGATCCCGGCCATGATCTTGATCAGCGTGGATTTACCCGCGCCGTTGGGGCCGACGATGCCGATCTTGGCACCCTGGTAGAACTGGATGTTGATGTTCGACAGCACCGGCTTCTGAGCGCCGGGGAAAGTCTTCGTCATGCCCTTCATGACATATGCGTATTGGGCGGCCATCTGTGGTCCTTTGCAGGGGAAATTCGAGTGATGTGGATTTGTGGGCGCAGATAGAGGGGCAAGGGCGCAAGAGCAAGCGGGGAGGGCCTTGCGGGATGCAATTTGTCAGGGCAACAGGCCGTTGACGCCCATCATGTCGCCGCGAGAGGATTATCCATGAAACGTTCCGCCTTTGTCCTGGCCATCGGCTTGCTGCTGGCCAGCTGTTCCTCGCCGGAGGTGGCGGCCCCGAGCATCGAGAGCCGCACCATCCCCGTGCTCGAGGCAGGCGGCATTTCCTTCCGCGACCTTGATCGGGATGGCGCGCTGACGCCTTACGAGGACTGGCGGATGTCACCTGAAGAGCGTGCGGACGATTTGCTGGCCCGCATGACGCTGGAGGAAAAGGCTGGCGTGATGATCGTGGCCAGCCTGCCGGGCAACGCGCCCTTCGGCCAGCCTTCCACCGGATATGACATCGCCGCGCTTTCCGAAGCCATGGCGAATACCAGGGCGACCCATTTCATCTCGCGCCTGTCCACCCAAACGCAGGCTCTGGCAGAAGCCAACAACGCGGTGCAGGAAGCCGCCGAAGCGCATCGCCTGGGCATTCCCGCTGTTATCATGACCGATCCACGGCACGGGTATACCGAGCTTGCCGGTGCCAGCGTGGAAGGCGGACAGTTCAGCCAGTGGCCCAATGGCGTCGGCATCGGCGCGCTGCACGATCCCGAATTTGCCGAAAGCTATGCCGAAGTGGTGCGCGACGATTTGCGCGCAGCAGGCTTTGCCATGTTGCTCGGCCCGCAGATCGACCTTGCGACAGAACCGCGCTGGCCGCGCAATTTCGATACACTGGGTGAGGATGCGCAGGTTGCTGCCGATACGGCTGCCGCCCTCGTGCGTGGGCTTCAGGGTGGGGCAGACGGCATTGCGCCCGGCGGCGTGGCGGCGGTGATCAAGCATTTCGCCGGTTACAGCGCCTCCACCAACGGCTTTGACGCGCACAATTACTATGGCCGCCATTCGCAACTGAACATCTACGAATGGCAGCAGCACATCCGCCCCTTTACCGGCGCGCTGGCTTCCAAAACTGTGGGCGTGATGCCGGCTTATTCCATCCTCGAGGAGCTGGAGCTTTTCGGCGAGGAGTTGGAGCCGGTGGGCGTCGGCTATAACGAGAAGATCCTCCAAGGCGTGCTGCGCAACGAGCTGGGCTTTGACGGGGTGATCCTGTCCGACTGGGCGATCACCAATGACTGCAACGAGAAGTGCGTCAGCGGCGCGCCCGTAGGCGAAGCGCCGAGCTTTGCCGATGTCTCCACCGGCTGGGGCGTGCAGGACCTGACGCGCGAGGAACGCTTTGCCAAGGCGCTGAACGCCGGGATGGACCAGTTCGGCGGGGTGGAGGACCCCGCGCCGATCGTCGCCACTGTCGAAATGGGCATGGTCGATGAAGCGCGGATCGATGATGCCGTGCGCCGCATCCTTATCCAGAGCTTCGTGCTGGGCCTGTTCGAGGACCCCTTCGTGGATGCCGAAGCGGCGGCTGCCGAAATCGGCACGGCGGAAGAAATCGCGATGGGTCGGCAGGCGATGGCGGAATCGATGGTGTTGCTGGAACTGTCCGGTGGTGGCTTCCCCATAGCGGAAGGCACCAGGGTGCTGCTGTTCGGGGTGGACGAGGATGCGGCGCGCGCTGCCGGGCTGGAACCGGTGAGCGATCCGGCAGAAGCGCAGGTGGCGATCCTGCGCACGGTTTCGCCGTCCGAAATGCTCCATCCGGGCTATGTTTTCGGGGCGATGCATCAGGAGGGCAGCCTGGCCTTCCAGGCGGACCATCCGGCAAGGGCGTTCATGGATGGCTTGCCGCTCGATCTGCCGCTGCTGGCTGATATCCAGCTCGATCGCCCGGCGATCCTCGCGCCGTTCAAGTCGCGCGCCGACATGCTGATTGCCAGCTTCGGGGCGAGCGATGCGGCGCTGCTGGATGTGCTTCAAGGCCGGGTCGATCCGCGCGGCTACCTGCCCTACGAACTGCCGATCAGCATGGAAGCGGTGGAAGCGCAGCGGCCCGGTTCGGCAGCGGACAGCGAGAACCCGCTTTATCCGCTGGGCTATCGGCTGGAGAACCAAAGGTAAGGCGGAGCTCTTCAGCGGGCTTTTGCAAGCGGGGTAGTGTGGCACTGCCCTTCGCTTGCGCTCGGAAGTCTTGGCGGAAAATGATCCCCCGAATCATTTTCACTAGCCATGCACCGCTCCCTTCCGGTCGCGAGTTTTTCCGCCAAAACCATCCCCCGGATAGTTTTGAGTCACGAAAAACTGGTCGGGGAGACAGGATTCGAACCTGCGACCCTCTGTTCCCAAAACAGATGCGCTACCAGGCTGCGCCACTCCCCGACCGGGGCTTTGGCAATGAGGATGGTGGGCCCGGCAGGATTCGAACCCGCGACCTAGCCGTTATGAGCGGCCAGCTCTAACCGCTGAGCTACAGGCCCGTCACCGTCCTGGGTTTACCCCATTGCGGGCGCGGAACTAGCCGCAGGCCGCGTCGCTGGCAAGCAGGGAAGTGCGTCTGCCGCGCACTAATCGCGGATCACCTTTTCCATCACTTAGGAAATGCAGGTGGGTTTCACATCGCGCGACTGGAGATAGGCGAATATCCGCCGCCGCCAATCATACAGGCCATCAAGGTCTTCCTCGGTGCGGACATAGGGCGTGTGGCCCATTTCCAGCGAGGGCGAATGGAAGGAGAAGACCAGTAGCGGCAAGCCATCATCCAGCGCCATGTCGATGCCGCGAATGGCCTCTTCCACATTGGTGCCTTCGGGGGTGAGCGGGATGCGTTCGAGCAGGCCGAGCCTTGCCAGAACTCCGCGCAGCGCGGGCATCCGCCACATGCGCGGGAAGATCATGTCACCCTGCCGCCGCAACATCCCCCAGAAGCTGGTGGTAAGCGGCAGTTCCAGCAGCGTCTTCTCGTCATTCAGCCAATAGGGCGCGAGCGGGAAGGTGCGGTAATCCGGCCAGCCTGCCGCCCAATAATCGAACAGCGGGCGCACCGATGAATCGATGGCGAGGCCCTGGTCTGCCAAAAGCTGCGCCGTGTTCGGCCCCAGGCCATAGCGGCCCGCGCGATAGATCATCGGGGCCATGCCGAAGCGTTCCTCGATCCTGTCCCGCAGGGCAGCGAACTTGGCGGCTTCCAGTTCCTTGGAAAGGTTGCCCGCGAAGGAGTTGTACTGCGTCACCTCCTCCTCGAACGGCGGGTTGACCCAGGGGTGCAACTGCACGCCGATCTCGGCGCGGCCATCAAGCAGGCGAGGCTTCAGGATTTCGGCTGCAAGCTGCGAATTGGCAATCGGCCAGTCGACCAGCCAGATCGGCACCACGCCGCAATTTTCGCAGAATTGCTGGAAGGCCTCCAGCCGCGTGACGTGCGCCTTGCTGTGCTTGTCGCGGGTGAGGGGCGCGTCCCAGTCGAATTCCTCCTCCGTGTCGATGGTCACGATGAAACGCTGGCCGAAACCGGCAGCG
>CAYXTJ010000070.1:2194-11403 GCA_964467715.1 uncultured Sphingomonadaceae bacterium | reverse complement strand
TTTCATCGCCGCCTCCGCGATGTTCGACCATTTCCTCGACAATCGCCTCTTCGCCGTCGTTCTCCGGCGCTTCCTGCTCGTCGATGCGCACGGCAGAGACGATATGCTCGTCCTTGCCGACATCGAACAGGCGCACGCCGGAGGTGTTGCGGCCGAGGATACGCAGGGAATCGAGGCCGATGCGAATGAGCTTGGCCTTGTCCGTCACCAGCATCAGCTGGTCCGCGCGGGTGGCGGTAAAGCTGGCAACCACGAGGCCGTTGCGCTTGATGTTGTCGATATTGACCACGCCCTGGCCGCCACGACCTGTCTGGCGATACTCGTAGGCGCTCGACATCTTGCCATAGCCGTTGGAGCAGACGGTGAGGATGAACTCTTCCGCATCGGCCATGGCCAGCTGCGCTTCTGACAGCGGCGGAGCGTCTTCATTGCCCTTCCACGGGGCGATGCGCAGGTATTCCTCGCGCTCTTCCATGCTCGGCAGATCGCCGCGCAGAATAGAGAGCGAAATTACCTGATCGCCTTCGCGCAAGGTCATGCCGCGCACGCCAGTGGAGGTGCGTGAGGTAAACTCGCGCAGCTCATCGGCGGCAAAGCGGATTGCCTTGCCTTCGCGGCTTGCCAGCAGCACGTGATCGGTCGGATCGAGCAGGGCGACACCGATCAGCTTGTCGTCACTGCCTTCATCGAAGCGCATCGCCAGCTTGCCGTTGGAGGGGATATTGGCGAAAGCATCCATCGAGTTCTTGCGGATCGATCCGCTCGCGGTGGCGAACACAACCGACAATTCGCCCCAGCTGTCCTCATCCTCGGGCAGCGGCAGCACCTGTGCAATCGTCTCGTCCTTGTCGAGCGCGGGCAGCAAGTTGATGATCGGGCGGCCGCGCGTGTTCGGGCCGCCTTCGGGCAGCTTCCACACCTTCAGGCGATAGACCTTGCCTGCGGTGGAGAAGAACAGCACCGGATTGTGGGTGCTGGTCACGAACATGTTGGAAATGGCGTCCTCGTCCTTCGTGGACATGCCCGCGCGGCCCTTGCCGCCACGGTTCTGCGCCCGGAAGGTGGAGAGCGGGGTGCGCTTGATATAGCCATCCAGCGTCACGGTGACGACCATCTCGTCCCGCTCGATCAGGTCCTCGTCTTCCAGCCCGTCATAGGCGGGGGCGATCTCGGACTTGCGCGGCGTGGCGTAGAGATCGCGTATGTCCTGCAATTCCTGGCGCATCACTGCGTAAAGCTTCGCCCGGTCGGCGAGAATGGACAGATACTCCTCGATCTCGAGGGCGAGTTGCTTCAACTCGTCACCGATCTCGTCCCGTCCAAGCGCCGTCAGGCGGTGCAGGCGCAGGTCGAGGATGGCCTTCACCTGCCGCTCGGACATGCGATAGGTGCCGCCCGTTTCGTCAGCCGTGGGCTCGATCGCTTCGACAAGTCGGATGTATTGCGCGATGTCGCCGATCGGCCATTCCTTGACCAGCAGCTTGCGGCGGGCTTCGCCGGGATTGGGCGAGGAGCGGATCATCGCCACAACCTCGTCCATGTTAGATACGGCAATCACCAGGCCGAGCAAGATGTGTGCACGATCGCGCGCCTTGTTCAGCTCGAACTTGGTGCGCCGTGTGATCACCTGCTCGCGGAACTGGATGAAGGACTGGATGATGTCGCGCAGGGTCAGCGTTTCCGGCCTACCGCCGCGGATGGCGAGCATGTTGGCCGGGAAGCTGGATTGCGCCGGCGTGTAGCGCCAGATCTGGTTGAGCACGACCTCTGGCGAGGCATCGCGCTTCAGGTCCACCACCACGCGTACGCCTTCGCGACTGGATTCGTCGCGAATGTCGGAAACGCCCTCGATGCGCTTGTCCTTGGCGGCTTCGGCGATCTTTTCGACAAGGCCCGACTTGCCGACCTGGAAGGGAATGGAGGTAAAGACGATGCTCTCGCGGTCACCGCGAGTCTTCTCGATCTCGTGACGGCAGCGCATCATGATCGAGCCGCGACCCGTGGTGTAGGCGTTGCGCGCACCGGTCTGGCCCAGGATTAGTGGTGATGTCGGGAAGTCAGGCCCCGGAATGATCTCGAACAGCTCTTCCGAGGTGATCCCCGGATTGTCCATGTAGGCAAAGCAACCGTCGATCACCTCGCCCAGATTGTGCGGCGGGATGTTGGTCGCCATGCCCACGGCGATGCCGCCTGCACCATTGACCAGCAGGTTGGGGAAGCGGGCGGGAAGAACCGTAGGCTCGGCGCGCGAGCCGTCATAGTTGTCGATGAAATCGACGGTATCCTTGTCGAGATCCTCGAGCAGCGCATTGGCCACACGCGCCAATCGGCTTTCCGTGTAACGCATGGCCGCCGGCGGATCAGGGTCCATGCTGCCGAAGTTGCCCTGACCGTCGATCAGCGGCACGCGCAGCGACCAGTCCTGTGTCATGCGGGCCAGCGCATCGTAAATCGCGCTGTCGCCGTGCGGGTGGTATTTACCCATCACGTCACCCACGATCAGGGCTGACTTGCGATAGGGGCGGCCCGCGACATAGCCGCCTTCCTGGCTGGCGAAGAGGATGCGGCGGTGCACCGGCTTCAGGCCGTCGCGCACATCAGGCAGCGCGCGGCTCACGATCACGCTCATCGCGTAATCGAGATAGCTCGTCTTCATCTCATCGACGATGTCGATGAGATCATATTCGCCCATGCCTTCGGGCGGCAAACCGTCGTCGTTTTCTTCGCTCACCTGCGTACCGTCGCCTTGTTATTGATGTCTCTTGGTGACGCTTCAGACCCTAGGGGAAGAAGCCCTTGCAAGCACGGTCAAAGGGGCCTGAAATCGGGGCTTATCCACACTTGGGAAGGGTAAAGCTGAACAATTGGGGCAGGGTAGCGTTCAATCGACATTCAACCCCTTTCTCGTACACCGTATTTGCAATCTCGCGCATCCTAATGCACTAGCGCGAGCCGAAACTGATGAGGCCGAGGAAAGCGGCCTGCCACATCCTTCAGGAGAGTAGATTGATGCTTCGTACCCCCCGCACCGCCCCCCGCAATTCGGCGAAGAGTTTCGCTTCGGCCCTGGCCATGGCATTTGCCCTGGCCGGCGGCGCAGCTGTGGCCACCAGCGTAGCACCGGTTGCGGCTGCCGCGCAGGATTATACCAAGGCATTTGTTGAAGCATACCAGCCGGTTGCAGATGTTGTGAACGCCGAAGGCGGCGACATCGCTTCGGTTGTTCCGCAGTTTGATACGCTTGAATCCCTCGCTGAAACCGCTGATGACCGAGATGCCCTGGGCGGCCTGATCGTGACGGCAGGCAGCAAGGTCTCGTCTGTCGAACTGCAGCGTCGCGGCCTGGAAATGCGCCTTGCCGCCGGCAAGCTGCCGCCTGAAGCGATTCCCCAGTACTACTGGTATGTCGGTAACCTGGCGCTGAATATGGAAGATTATGGCGCCGCGCGTGATGCGCTCATTTCTGCGCGCGCTGCTGGCTGGACGGAAGATGATCCCGTTGGCCTGATTGCCGAGACTTATTACCAGCAGGACGATGCCGCCGGCGGCCTGAACTTCATCGAGAACGAAGTGAACAGCATCGTTGCCGCGGGTGGTACCCCGCCCGCAAACTGGATGCTGCGTGGTCTTGCCTCGTCTTACAACAATGACGCTGTCGAACCCGCGGTCAAGGCTGGCCTGATGCTGCTGGAATATCATCCGAGTCAGACGCACTGGATGAACGCACTTCAGGTGGCCAATGCGCTGGCAGACGTTGACGAGGACGTGCAGCTCGACATCTTGCGCCTGATGCGTGTCACCAACTCGCTGACCGATGACAGCGAATATATCCGCTACATCCGCGCCGCCGACCCGCGCATCATGTCGAACGAAATTGACGGCCTGCTGGCAGATGCCCTGCGTGAAGGCCTGTTCGAATCCGACGATCCATATGTGCAGGACGTGCGCAGCACGGTGAATTCGCGCATGGCTGGCGACCGTGAGGAAGCGCCTTCGATGGTTGCTGAAGCCGAAAGCGATCCCACTGGCGAAAGCGCGATGCTGGCTGGTGACGTGCTCATGTCTCTGAATGACTGGGCGGGCGCAGAAGCCATGTATGCCATGGCGGCGGAAAAGGGCGGTGTGGACGTCGATACCAATCTTGCTCTGCTCCGCACTGGCATGATGCAGGCCCGCCAGGGCAAGGGCGCAGAAGCCGTTGCCACGCTGGGCCGGGTTACCGGCCCGCGTGAACTGCCGGCCAAGTTCTGGGCTGCTTACGCCGAGACGCTGTAAACGAAAAACCGCTCTTCGCGGATAAACAGAAAGGCGCGGAAAGGGTTGTCCCTTCCGCGCCTTTTCTTTTGCCTGACAGCAGTTTGTTGCAGGATCAGACGTTGAACTTGAAGAGCATCACGTCGCCATCCTGCACGACATATTCCTTGCCTTCCTGGCGCAGCTTGCCGGCATCCTTCGCGCCGGATTCACCGCCGAGCGAGACGTAATCGGCAAAGGCGATGGTTTCGGCACGGATGAAGCCGCGTTCGAAATCGGTGTGGATTTCGCCAGCCGCCTGCGGTGCCTTGGCGCCAGCCGGGAAAGTCCACGCACGCGCTTCCTTGGGGCCGGCGGTGAAGTAGGTCTGCAGGCCCAGCAGGTCGTAGCCGGCGCGGATCACGCGGGCGAGGCCGGTTTCTTCAAGACCCAGCTCGGCGAGGAATTCCTTGCGCTCTTCCATCTCCATTCCGACCAGTTCGGCCTCGATGGCAGCGGATACCACAACCGCCTGCGCGCCTTCGGCTTCGGCCTTGGCAAACACCTGCTGCGACAGCGCATTGCCGGTCGCGGCATCTTCCTCGGAAACGTTGCAGACATAAAGCACCGGCTTGGCGGTGAGCAGCTGGGCGTTGCGGAAAAGTTCGGCTTCCTCGTCATCATTGGGTTCGACGAGGCGGGCGGGCTTGCCGTCCTTCAGAAGTTCCAGCGCCTGGCCCAGCACGGATGCGAGGGCCTTGGCTTCCTTGTCGCCACCAGTAGCACGACGCCTGGCGTTCTCGACGCGCTTTTCGAGGCTTTCGAGGTCCGCCAGCATCAGTTCGGTTTCGACAACCTCGGCATCCGCAATGGGATCGACCTTGTTGGAAACGTGCTGGATGTCATCATCCTCGAAACAGCGCAGCACGTGGACGATGGCATCCACCTCGCGGATGTTACCGAGGAACTGGTTGCCCAGGCCTTCGCCCGCGCTCGCGCCTTTGACCAGGCCCGCGATGTCCACGAAGGAAAGCTGGGTGTGAATGATCTTCGCACTACCGGCAATCCGGGCGATATCATCAAGCCGCGGATCGGGCACGGCGACCTGACCGACATTGGGCTCGATCGTGCAGAAGGGATAGTTCGCGGCCTGTGCGGCCTGCGTTTCGGTAAGAGCGTTGAACAGGGTCGACTTGCCAACATTGGGCAGGCCCACGATCCCGCAGCGGAAACCCATGGATATTGTCCTTACAATCAGGATGAGCCCCGCGCCTTAGGCTTCTGCCCGCAGGCTTGCAATGGCCTGTCTTGCGCAATTTACCGGTCCCTGAAACGCCGAACGGGCGGGCGCTACCAGGAGAGCGCCCGCCCGCAATTCGGGGACCTATTTAGTCTGGATCAGGCCTTGCGGCGACGACGACGGGCAAAAGCGATGCCCGCGAGGCCGAGGCCGAACATGCCCAGCATGCCGGGTTCCGGAACAGCTGTGCCGGCAGTGGAGCCACCGGTGGTCGAACCGCCAGTGGTGGAACCGCCGGTAGACAAGCCGGTCGAGCCGCCGCTGGAGCTGCCGGTGTAGTGACCGCAGCCATTATAGTGGGTGTGGCCACCGCCGAACCAGCCAGAAGTGGAGCCGCCAGTGGTGCTGTAGCCGCCGGAGCTACCCGAAGATCCGCCCCACCAGAAGGTGGCGGAAGCCGGCGTGGAAACGAGTGCGGCCGAAGCCAGGCCTGCGGCGATAAGTGCTTTCTTGAACATTTCAAAACCCCCGAAATGGCAAAAATGAGTGGTTACCGAATAAGCGGGGATTACTAAGCAAAGGGTGTGCCAATTGTGGTTTTCTGCGGGTTTGAAAGGTTAACGGCCCGGATTAAGGTTTGGGTGTGTCAAGAAACCCGACGGTTTCAGCCCTGCATCCGCAAGGCCACATCGCCCATGAAGCGCGGATCATTGCCTTCAGCCAGCCAGTGCGTTTCTGCGCCGATTGCGCCGAGCATTTGGACCAGATCATCCATCTCGGCCTTGGCGTAATTGCCCAGCACGTGGCCGTGTACGCGCTCCTTCACGCCCGGATGCCCGATGCCGATGCGCACCCGGCGAAAATCGGCATCGAGATGCTGGGTGATGCTCTTCAGGCCATTATGCCCCGCATTGCCGCCGCCGGTTTTCACCTTCACCTTGAAAGGCGCAAGGTCGAGCTCATCATGGAACACGGTCAAGGCATCGGTACCCATCTTGTAGAAGCGCAGCGCTTCACCAACCGCGCGGCCGCTTTCGTTCATGAAGGTCGCGGGCTTCAGCAGCAGCACCTTTTGCGTGCCGATGCGGCCTTCCTGGACCCAGCCCTGGAACTTCTTCTGCACCGGGCCGAAGCCATGCATCTCCGCAATCACATCCATCGCCATAAAGCCGACGTTGTGCCGGTGCATGGCGTATTGAGGGCCGGGATTTCCGAGGCCTGTCCAGATTTGCATGGCGTCCTGCGCTCCGTGATCCTGCAAAAGAGAAAGGGGCCGGCATCGCTGCCAGCCCCTGTCCTATTGTAGCAGTGCTTCGGGAGGAACCCGTGCAGCGAATTATTCGCCGCCTTCTTCCTCGCCGCTTTCTTCTGCTTCTGCTTCTTCAGCATCGCCTGCGCTGTCAGCAGCTTCGGCTGCTGCGGCACCTTCGGCGCGTTTGAGGGCAGACGGGGCAACCACGGTGGCGATGGTGAAATCGCGGTCCGTGATGGCGCTTTCGCTGCCGGCGGGCAGAGTGACTGCGGAGATGTGGACGGAGTCGCCCACTTCCAGGCCAGTGACGTCCAGCTCGATCTCGGAGGGGATCTTGTCCGCTTCGCAGACCAGTTCCAGCTCGTGACGGACAACGTTCAGCACGCCGCCCTTCTTCAGGCCAGGGCTGGCTTCTTCGTTGATGAAGACTACCGGGACCGCGACAGCGATCTTGGCGTCCTTGGACAGGCGCAGGAAATCCACATGCTCGGGACGGTCATTGACCGGGTGGAAAGCCACATCCTTCGGGATGGTGCGGACAGCCTTGCCATCAAGCTCGATCATCACGATCGAGTTCATGAAGTGGCCGGTGCCAAGCTGGCGAACCAGCAGCTTTTCTTCCACATGGATAGGAGTAGGTTCTTCCTTGCCGCCATAGATCACAGCGGGGACACGGCCTTCGCGACGCAATGCTCGGGAGGCTCCCTTGCCAGCCCGTTCGCGTGCTTCGGCCGGCAGGGTCAGAGCGTCGCTCATGTCAATAGCCTTTCGAATTCGTTTCAGATGTTCACCCGCCACGCCTCCAGGGATGACCATGACAGGGGAGGCGCGCGTTTAGCAGCATCGGCTGCAATTGCAACTACTGTATGCGGCGGACCGCATAGCCCTGTTGTTCCAGCAGAGCGGGAAGGCCGGATGTGCCCAGCATATGCGCTGTGCCCACGGCGACGAGGGGCTTGTGCCCTTGGTCTATCGCCGCGCGAATGGCTACTGTCCAATCCTGATTGCGCCGGTCGAGCAAGGCTGCGCGCAATCCCGGATCGGCCAGCATTCCATCGTCTGCCAGCGCTGCCAGCGTATCGAGATCGCCGGTCAGCCAGCTTTCCAGCCCCGGGATAGGATCGAAGCCTTCCGCCTCGCTGGCGACTGCAAGCAACAGGTCTGCCTGATCCACTTCCGGCAATGCATCGAAGATGCGGTATTGCTGGTCATAGCTTTCCAGCCCCTCGACACGCCGCGCGCCGGAAATCAGCGCCCGGTCGACGCCATTGGCTGGATCGCCGTTGCGCATCGCGCCAGACAGGATCAGCGCTGCGGCCCATGTCTCCGTCCGGTCGAAATCGCTCTCGTCTGCGCCGGACAGGTCAAGCAGGCGCTGGAGGGAAGGGCGGTCAGTTTCGCCGACGCGGTCCAGCAGTGGGGGGAGAGCTGGCGACGATGAAAGCGCGGCAAAAATGTCGGCAGAAGATGAGCTTGCGTCAAGGTCAGCGATTTCGACCAGCAGCAGGCCTGATTGCTCTACCGCTGTGTCTACTGCCGGTGTTTGCCAGTTTAGCCCGTCTGGCAAGGCGTGGACGGTGCCAAAGAGCCAGCCAGTCTCGCCCGCCGGTGAGGTTACTTCCCACAGGGCAGGCGCGGCATCGGGCCAATCATGATCCGCCAAAAGATCAGGCGCGCTGCAGCCCGATAGCCACAGCGCGCCTGCAAGCAGTGCTGCGAGGTGCCGGATCACTCGAGAATGCGGGTGACCACGTGGCCGCGATCTTCCAGCTGGTCCTGCACGCTGCCGCTGCCTGCGAGATGGCCGGCGCCCACGGCAATGAACACCGTGCCGGGCTGGTCAAGGCGCTGCTCGATCCAGCCAACCCAGTTGGCGTTCCGGTCAATCAGCAGGCGGTTGTAAAGATAGCTGTCATCAATCTCCCCATTCATCAATTCGGCAAGGCGATCCGCGTCGCCTTCCAGCCATTCTGTCACCATCTCGTCAATCATCGAGACGGTGCCTTCCGCGCCCTCCACGGTCGCGTCGAGGTATTCGAGCTGGTAATCCATCGTCATGCCATCGAACAGTTCGATCTGCTCGTCGATGGTCTCCAGCGCGCCGCGCTGCTTGTCACCCGCGCGGCTTTCCAGTGCCATCTCGACCCCGGCGTTCGGGTCATAGCCGGCTTGCAGCAGCGGCAGCACGCCCAGGTTCAGTGCAGCGAACCAGGGTTCGAACTGGTCAAGCGCTGCAGGCGGCAGGCCAAGGTCGGTAAGAACGGTTTCATATTCGCTGCGGTTCTCGTCAGACATGAGCGAGCGCAATGTCCTGCCACCGCCGAGCATGGCATTCTGGGCGATGGCGGCAGCCATGGCCGCCTGATCCGTCATGTCGACTTCGGTCACCAGAATGTCAGACGAGGTGAAGGCGCTTTCGATGCGGCTGTCATACCAGTCCACACCAGCAGGCAGCACATGGACCGTGCCGAACAGGTAGATCGT
>CAYXTJ010000070.1:0-2094 GCA_964467715.1 uncultured Sphingomonadaceae bacterium | reverse complement strand
GAGGCGGTGCAGATTCAAGCGCAATTCCTTCGGCAACGGAAACCAACAGGCCCATATCGCTGCAAACTGTCAAGCCGCACGCACGAGATGGCATTGACCCATCCCATGCCTTGCGCCATTGCGCGGCCAAATTTTCGCGCAGGGCAACAATGACCAGAGACCCAAAGAACAGCTTCCAGGACATGATCCTTGCACTCCACGATTTCTGGAGTGCGAACGGCTGCCTGATCCTGCAACCTTATGACATGCGCATGGGTGCTGGCACGTTCCACACCGCCACCACGCTGCGCGCGCTGGGCCCGGAGCCGTGGAATGCCGCTTTCGTGCAGCCCTGCCGCCGCCCGACCGATGGCCGCTATGGCGAAAACCCCAACCGACTGCAGCACTATTACCAGTATCAGGTAATCCTGAAGCCGAGCCCACCGGACATCCAGGAGCTGTATCTCAAGAGCCTTGAAGTGATCGGCATCGATCCGCTCAAGCACGATATCCGCTTCGTGGAAGATGACTGGGAAAGCCCGACGCTGGGCGCATGGGGCCTTGGCTGGGAAGTGTGGTGTGACGGGATGGAAGTCACCCAATTCACCTATTTCCAGCAGATGGGCGGGTTTGACTGCAAGCCTGTGGCGGGTGAGCTGACCTACGGCCTCGAACGCCTCGCCATGTATATTCAGGGCGTGGACAATGTGTATGACCTGAACTTCAACGGGCAGGGCGTCTCTTACGGTGACGTGTTCCTCGAGAACGAGCGCCAGATGTCGAAGTGGAACTTCGAGGTTGCTGATACCGATGCCTTGCTCGACCTGTTCAACAAGGCGGAAGCCGAGTGCAAGCGCTCGCTCGAAGCCCAGGTGCCGATCGCGGCCTATGAGCAGGCGGTGGAAGCCAGCCATTTGTTCAACCTGCTGCAGGCGCGCGGCGTGATCTCCGTGCAGGAGCGCGCCAGCTACATGGCTCGCGTGCGCGATCTCGCCCGCGGTAGCTGCGAGGCGCATATGAACAAGGAAGCGCCTGTCTGGGCCGAAAAATATCCGGAGTGGCAGGCATGAGCGACTTCCTCCTCGAACTGCGCAGCGAAGAAATCCCCGCCCGGATGCAGGCCGGCGCGCGCGCCGAACTGGAAAAGCTGTTCCGCCGCGAAATGGAAGCGGCAGGCATTGCACTGGGTGATCTCACCGTGTGGTCCACCCCGCGCCGCCTTGCGCTGATCGCGCGCGGGCTGCCGCAAGCGACAGAGCCGGTGTCCGAAGAAGCCAAGGGCCCGCCCGAAGGCGCTCCCGATCAGGCGCTGGACGGCTTCTGCCGCAAGAACGGCGCGACGCGTGACGAGCTGGAACTGCGCGATGTGAAGGGCCGCAACACGTGGTTCGCGGTGAAGAACATCCCCGGCTGCGCGACGAAGGACTTGCTGGCTGATGCGATCCCCGCGATCATTCGCGACTTCAGCTGGCCCAAGTCCATGCGCTGGGGCGCGGCCTCGCTTTCCACCGGCAGCTTGCGCTGGGTGCGCCCGCTTTCGGGCATCGTGGCGCTGTTGGGTGAGGACCTTGTCGAATGCGAAGTCCACGGCATCGCGTCAGGCTATGCCACCAAGGGCCACCGCTTCCATCACGATGGCGACATCACCATCGGATCAGCAGACGATTACGCCGAGAAGCTGCGTGCCTGCCACGTGATCGTGGATCACGAGGAACGTCAGGACATGATCCGCACCGGCGCGGCGAAAGCTGCGGCAGATGCTGGCCTGAAGCTGGTCGAGGATGAAGGGCTGGAGATCGAGAACGCCGGCCTCACCGAATGGCCGGTGCCGCTGCTCGGCCGTTTCGACGATGATTTCCTCGACGTGCCGCCGGAGACGATCCAGCTCACCGCGCGCGTGAACCAGAAGTATTTCGTGTGCGAAGGCGCGGACGGCAAGCTTGCCAACGCCTTCATCTGCACCGCCAATATCGATGCGGCAGATCCCGCATTGGTGGTGGACGGCAACCGCAAGGTCCTCGCCGCCCGCCTGTCTGACGCGCGCTTCTTCTGGGACGTGGACCGCAAAACTCTGCTGTCTGACCACGCGAAGAAGCTCGAACGCATCACCTTTCA
>CAYXTJ010000069.1:0-11410 GCA_964467715.1 uncultured Sphingomonadaceae bacterium | reverse complement strand
GGATTTGAACTTCGCCTTCAGCCAGTCGATAATGGGCTGACGATCGCGGTCGAACATCCACAGCGCCAGGCCCAGCGTCCACATGTTCTTGGACCGCAGCGCATCCTTGTTGCCGAGGCCGAAGTCCTTCACCGCCTCGATGGTCAGCGCGGAAATGTCGAAGGCGAGCAGGTCCCACTTGGCAAGACTGCCGTCTTCCAGCGGGTTTACGTCATACTTCGCCTTGTCGAGGTTGCGCTTGGTGAACTCGCCCGTGTCAGCAATGATCAGGCCGCCCGGCTTCAACGCATCGAGGTTGGTCTTCAATGCAGCGGGGTTCATCGCCACCAACACATCGGGCGCGTCACCAGCGGTGCTGATTTCGCGGCTGCCGAAGTTGATCTGGAAGGCCGAGACACCGAACAGCGTGCCTTGGGGCGCGCGGATTTCCGCCGGGAAATCAGGGAAGGTGGCAAGGTCGTTACCGGCCAGTGCGGTGGACAGGGTGAACTGACCGCCGGTCAGCTGCATGCCATCGCCGCTATCGCCGGCAAAGCGCACCACCACCGCATCGGGGTGGCCATCCTGGGTCTTGAGCGCGGGGTTGTCAGCCGCCTTCGTTGCCATTGTCGAATCCTGTATCTGCGCCATTCTCAGCGCCATATTCCAATCTAGGCGTGGCACCTAGGCGGCGGCCAGCAGTGCCGCAATCAAGTTTTTCTGTCTGGCGGGCAATGCCAGCATGGAAATGGTCCACCATTTTGACTATCTCGCAAGCCCATGAGCAAGCCTGATCTTACCCTCTATCGTCCCTGCGTTGGCGCCATGATGGTCAACGCGCACGGCCACGCCTTTGTCGGAAAGCGCATTGACGGGAAGGACACCGATTTCTGGCAGATGCCGCAAGGCGGTGTCGATCCGGGCGAGAACATGGACGAGGCGATGCTGCGCGAAATGCACGAGGAGACGGGCGTGAAGCCCAAGCACCTCGATATCATCACCACGCTCGGAAGCGAGCTGCTTTATGACCTGCCGCCCGAACTCAAGGGCAAGATGTGGGGCGGCAAGTTCATTGGCCAGCGGCAGACGTGGTATCTGGTGCGCTTCACCGGCGAGGACCATCACATTGACCTGGAAGCGCACAAGCACCCCGAATTCTGCGAATGGAAATGGGTCGAACCCAAGGTGCTGCCATACCTGATCGTGCCCTTCAAGCGTGACGTCTATCAGGTCATTGTGGACGGGTTCCGCGAACTGATCTGATCAGTTCGTCACCGCCGCATCAGGGGCGACCGCTTCTGCCGTCATAACCCGCTCGACCGGACCAGCTTCGATAGCTGCTGCCAGTTCCACGGTTTCCTTGCAGGTGGCGCCGCACATCTCTTCGAGGCGGGCGAGATTGTTGCGGGCGTTGTCCATCGCGCCCTTTTCGGCGAGCGCAGCGCCCTCGCCCGAAATGGCGGAGAGATTGTCCGGATCGCGCTCCAGCGCCTCGCGATAATAGTGGATCGCCTTGCCTTGCAGCCCGTCAGCGCGCGCGGCATCGGCCAGATCGACATAGACATTGTTGTATCCCGGATCGACCACCAGCGCCGCTTCAAAAGCATCGATCGCACCTTGCGTATCACCTGCAGCCAGCGCGGCGCGGCCTTCCATCACCAGCGCTTGCGCCCGGGCATCGGGCGCATCGGTGGCACCCAAGAGGGCACTGGAACTCACCGCGGCGAAGAGCGAAAGGGCGATTGCTGCGGGCGAATAACGCATCACGAACTCCTTGAGAGCGGGCTGGTTTTTCAAACCTGTCAAAACCATGGTGAACGAAGGATTATCACGCTGCAGATAAACTGGCGATGAAAAATCCGTCTGTCCCGTCATGGTGCGGTGTCAGGCGAACACCCGGACCATGCGGCCGGCCCAGCGGCAGGTCGAGCGCCTGCGCGGTGAACTGTGGCCGCACGGCGAGGAAGCGCTCGATCTGGTCCTTGCCCTCCTCATCCAGCAAGGAGCAGGTGATATAGGTGATCCGCCCGCCCGGCTTCACAAGGTCCGCAGCCACAGCCAGCAAGCGCTGCTGCAAATCTGCAAGGCGGCCCAGTTCGGCAGGCGTCAGTCGCCAGCGGCTTTCCGGATTGCGCCGCCAAGTGCCGGTGCCCGAACAGGGCGCGTCGATCAGCACGGCGTCGGCCTTGCCGTGCCAGTCTGCCAGCGACTTCAGTTCCTGCCCCGGGTTCATCAACACTTCGCGGACGATGGAGACACCGGCGCGCTCTGCCCGCGGGCCGAGGCGGGACAAGCGCCCGCGATCCGTATCCGCCGCGATCAGCGTTCCGCGATTGTCCATGGCAGCAGCGAGAGACAGCGTCTTGCCACCAGCACCGGCGCAAAGATCGATGATTATCTCACCCGGCTGTGCCGCAAGCGCGAGGCACGCCGTCTGGCTGCCAGCGTCCTGAACCTCGATCAGGCCATCGCGATAGGCCTGCCACTGCTCCACCTGCGTGCCAGAAGGTAAGCGCAGGGCATTGGGAACAGGGAGCCTTTCAGCATCCTCTGGCAAATCGAGCGTGTCGATATCTGCCTTGAGCCTGTTGACCCGCAAATCCAGCGGCGCACGGCCCAGCAAGGCCTCTGCGTCTTCCTCGGATGTGCCGGACGCGATCAGGCGATCTTCCAGCCATTCGGGCGCGATGGAGCCATGCGCAGGCTCCTCTCCCTCACCAATTGCGGGCGGGCCATATTGCGAGCCGTCAAACAGCGCAGCGATCTCCGCGTCATCCCTGGCAAGGCGCAGCATGGCTGCCCTGCCCGTACGCGGAACCTCGCCGCATTCGCGGATGGCGCGATAAACCAGCTCGCGAATGGCGCGGCGGTCTTTCGATCCGGCATAGCGGTTGGCTCGCGCCCACTCGCTGATGATCCGGTCAGCAGGCGCACCTTGCCTGCGTGCCCCTTCGATCACCTTGTCGAGAATCTCGATGGCCGCCTGGACGCGGGCTGATGGGGTCATTTAGCGCGTCGGGTAGTTCGGCGCTTCGCGCGTGATCGACACATCGTGCACGTGGCTTTCCGAAAGGCCGGCATTGGTGATGCGCACGAAGGTGGCCTTGGCCAGGTCCTTCAGCGTGGCGGAGCCGGTGTAGCCCATCGCAGCCTTCACGCCGCCGACCAGCTGGTGCACCACATCGCGCGCCGGGCCCTTGTACGGGACCTGCCCTTCGATGCCTTCGGGAACCAGCTTCATCTGGTCCTTGATGTCCTGCTGGAAGTAACGGTCTGCAGAACCGCGCGCCATTGCGCCCACGCTTCCCATGCCGCGATAGGCTTTGTAGGCCCGGCCCTGGTAAAGGAACGTCTCGCCCGGCGCTTCTTCCGTACCCGCCAGCAGCGATCCGATCATGACTGTGGATGCACCGGCGGCAAGCGCCTTAGCCGCATCGCCCGACGTGCGCAGGCCACCGTCTGCGATGATCGGCACATCGCCTGCACCCGAAGCTGCATCCATGATTGCCGTCAGCTGCGGCACGCCGACACCGGCGACGATGCGCGTGGTGCAGATCGATCCGGGGCCGATGCCCACCTTCACCGCGTCTGCCCCTGCGTCAACCAGTGCGCGGGTGGCTTCTGCGGTGGCGACATTGCCCGCCACCACCTGAACGGTGCTCGACAGCGCCTTGGCACGTTCCACGGCCCTTGCCACTTCCTTGTTATGGCCATGCGCGGTGTCGATTATGATCACGTCGCATTCGGCTTCAACCAGCGCCTGCGTGCGCTCGAAGCCCTTGTCGCCCACTGTGCTGGCTGCCGCCACGCGCAGGCGTCCGCCCGCATCCTTGGTGGCATCGGGGTTCAGCACCGCCTTTTCGATATCCTTCACGGTGATCAGGCCAACGCAGTGATAGTCATTGTCCACCACCAGCAGCTTCTCGATACGGCGGGCGTGGAGCAGGCGGCGGGCCTCTTCCTGGCTCACACCTTCGCTGACAGTGGCGAGGTTCTCGCTCGTCATCAGTTCCTTCACCGGCTGCAATGGGTTGGCGGCAAATCGCACGTCGCGGTTGGTGAGGATACCCAGCAGCTTGCCACCATCGGTCACGGGAATGCCGCTGATCTTGTTCTGCGTCATGATCGCCTGCGCCTCACCCAAAGTGGCATTGGGGGCGATGGTGATGGGATTGACGACCATGCCGCTTTCAAAACGCTTCACGCGGGTGACGGCAGCACACTGTTCCTCGATGGTCAGGTTGCGGTGAAGCACGCCGATGCCGCCCATCTGCGCCATCACGATGGCCATCTCGGCCTCGGTCACCGTGTCCATCGCGGCGGAAAGCACCGGAATGTTCAGCGCGATCGACTTGGTCAGCTGCGTCTTGGTGGAAGCCTGCGAGGGCAGGATGTCGCTCTCCGCCGGCTTCAGCAGGACGTCGTCAAAAGTAAGGCCGGTTTCGATTTCCATGGGTGCCACCAATGTGAGAGCTGCGTTGATTCGTGGCGGCCCATGTAAACGCACTATGTGGCATTCGCTAGAGGGGAGGCACAAGATCATGTCCTGGTGCACAATTGCTGCCGCACCTGCGGCATTTTGGCCAAACGGCAGGTCCCGGCCCCGGCTCAATTCGTCGCAAGTTGTGCCGAGAAACGACATGTGTGGCGATTTTGGGGCGGAACGTTCAGCGTTTCGCAAGGTTTACCTGAGCAGGCAGGGGAAGCGTACCGCACTGACCAACCATCAAAACAGGGGGCTAAACATCACCGGGCGTCGCCCCGGTCAGGCCCACACGCGGCGCATTCGACCGCGATAAATCGAAGGAGTACCAAAGTGAACACCATGACCCTCAAGGCAGCAGCATTGCCCCTGCTTGCCGTAGCGGCGACTTCCGCTCCCGCTGCGTTCGCGCAGGAACTGGAGCCGGTAACCGCGCAGGCACGCGGACAGACCGACAGCCAGATCACCGTCTTTGGCGAAGTGCCGTCGGATATCTCCAACCTGCCGGAAGGGCCGGAACTGGAAGGCTTCATCTCTTCGCGCACCGGCAACCGCGTGCAATTGACCTCTGCCAACGGCGTGACCACCGAAGTGCGCGTGGCTGACGTGACGGATATCCGCTCCACGGGCGGCTTCCTCGGTCTCAGCAAGAACACGCTGGGCACAGACGCTCTGTTCAACGGCCTGCCAGTGACGGTGCAGACGGTCGAGTTCGATAGCGGCCTGCTGGCAAGCCGCATCCGCTTCAAGAATGGCGATCTGGAAACCGCACGCATGATTCACAGCGGCACCAACCAGCGCTTTGCCCGGAACGAGGAGATGATCGAGGAAAACGCCGCCGCCACCGAGGCGCTGCGCGGCCGCGTTGCCAATATCGACCAGTACAACATTCGCGGCACCACGAATGTGTATTTCGACACCGGCAAGTGGGAGCTTTCCCCGCAGGCCGAATACCAGCTATGCACAGTGGCGCAGCAGGCTGCCGATATGGACAATGCCGTGTTGCTGGTCGTCGGCTATACCGACAATGTCGGCGATGAAGATTACAACCAGGTTCTGAGCGAACGCCGCGCAGGCCGGGTGGTGAACTTCCTGCAGCAGCGTTGCAGCTGGCAGCCGTGGCGCATGATGACGCCGACCGGCATGTCGGAATCAGACCCGCTGGCAGACAACACCACCGCCGCTGGCCGTGCGCAGAACCGCCGCGTTTCGGTGAACATCCTGACCAGCAAGGCGCTGGAAGGCTGAGGATTTGAGGGTGGGCTTTCGGGTCCACCCCTTCCCTTACTGAAAGGGTCGCAGCGCCCTATTCCGCTGTCCACCCGCCATCGACAGACCAGTTCGCACCGTTGATGTTCTGTGCCTCTTCGCGGCACAGGAAAACGGCCATGGCGCCCACTTCCTCTACCTGCACGAACTTCTTTGTCGGCTGCTTGGCGAGGAGGATGTCGTTCATCACCTGCTCGCGCGTCATGCCGCGGGCTTTCATCGTATCGGGGATCTGGTTTTCCACCAGCGGCGTCCAGACATAGCCGGGGCTGATGCAATTGGCGGTGATGTTGTGCGTCGCCAGTTCCAGCGCCAGCGTCTTGGTCAGCCCCGCAATCCCGTGCTTGGCCGCAACATAGGCGCTCTTGAACGGGCTTGCGGTCAGCGAATGCGCGCTGGCGGTGTTGATGATCCGGCCCCAGCCCGCCTTCTTCATATGCGGCACCGCGAGCCGCGCAGTGTGGAACGCGGCTGACAGGTTGAGAGCGATGATCGTCTCCCACTTCTCGGCCGGAAATTCTTCAACCGGGGCGACATGCTGCATACCGGCATTGTTAACGAGGATGTCGACCCGCCCTGCCTCTGCCATCAGCGCCTCGCCACCCGCAACGCTGGTGAGGTCTGCGTTCACGTGGTCCGCATCCAGTTCCTCGCACAGCTTTTCGATCTCGGCCTCGTCACCGAAACCGTTGAGGATCACTTCGGCCCCTTCGGCCTTCAGCGCACGGGCGATGCCAAGGCCGATGCCGGATGTCGATCCGGTGACAAGGGCGCGTTTGCCGGAAAGGAACATGCTCGACTCCTTGATAAATTCTGGCCAATGTTTCCCATGAGCAGGGCCGCCGGGTCCAGCCCCTTTTCGCAACTGCAAAAATTTCGCAAAGAAAATCCCATGCGCCTCAAGCAATTCCGGCCCGGGTCAATTCGCGTGCGGCGTGGCGGCAGCGGCGGTGGCGGCAGCCGCATGGGCAGTGCTGGTGGCATCGGCTGCGGCGGCCTGGTGGTGGTGCTGATCGGCATCTTCGTTTTCGGGGCCGATCCGGGCCAGATGATCGGCATGGTCGAAGGCGCGCAGCAAGGCGCGCCCAGCCAGCAGCAGGCACCCTCCGCTTCCAACGAAAGCGATATCGAGATCTGCGACGATAACGCCTATTAGCTGGAAGCCTGCAACGCGCTCGCCTCGCTGGACGAGACGTGGGCACCGCGTTTTGCCGAAGCCGGCATCGATACCCGCCGCACCGGCCTTGTTAGAGGCTTATTCGGCGGAGCGCTGGCGATGACGGCCTATGCCCCCTTCTGCCCCGGCGAGGGCGCGCTCTACTTTGTCACCTTCTACCTGCTGCCCATCCTTGCCATGGCGGGCATTGGCTGGCTGGCAAGCCCCAGATTGCTGCGCTGGTAGAATGCGAAAACGCGCGCTAACAGGCCCGTGATGGGCAAGAAACTCAACTACAGCGTGCGCAACCTCTCGCAATGCGAGAACAACGCCGATTTCCGCGAGCTGGCGAAACGCAAGCTGCCCTTCCCCGTGTTCCATTACATCGATGGCGCGGCGGATGACGAGGTGACGAAGGATCGCAACACGCTGGCCTTCGATGATGTGGACCTTGTTCCCAACGTGCTTGCCGGTGTGGAGCAGGTGGACACATCCATCACCGTGATGGGCCGCACCAGCAAGCTGCCGCTTATGCTCTCCCCTACCGCTTTGCAGCGGCTGTTCCACTGGCAGGGCGAGCGTGCGGTTGCCGCCGTGGCCGAGAAGTTCGGCGTGTGGTTCGGCATTTCCAGCCTTGGCAGCGTGAGCATCGAGGAGATCGGGGAGCGCTTCAAGGGCCCCAAGATGCTCCAGTATTACTACCACAAGGACAAGGGCCTCAACGCCGCCCTGCTGGAAAAGGCGCGCCTCGCCAATTTCGATGCCGTCACCCTGACAGTGGACACCATCGTTTCCGGCAATCGCGAACGGTGCAAGCGCACCGGCTTCACCAGCCCGCCGAAGATCACGCCAGCCAGCTTCCTGTCCTATGCCACCAAGCCGCGCTGGGCGCTGGATTACATGTTCCGCGAGAAGTTCGACCTGCCGAATCTCTCCAGCCATGTCGATGCGGGCAGCAATTTCGCCCTGTCGGTGCAGGACTATTTCAACTCCATGCTCGATCCGTCGATGAACTGGGCTGATGCGGAAAAGCTGCGCAATGACTGGGGCGGCACCTTCTGCCTCAAGGGCATCATGTCGGTCGAAGACGCGAAGCGCGCGGCGGACATGGGCTGTGATGCGATCATGGTGTCGAACCATGGCGGCAGGCAGCTCGATGGCTCGCGCAGCCCGTTCGACCAGCTTGATGCCATCGTTCAGGCCGTGGGCGGCCGCTGCGAGGTGATCCTTGATGGCGGCGTGCGGCGCGGCAGCCATGTGCTGAAAGCGCTCGCCACGGGTGCCACGGCGGTGAGCGGCGGCAGGCTCTACCTCTATGCCCTCGCCGCTGCGGGAGAGGCAGGGGTGGACCGCGCTGTCAGCCTGCTGGAGGCAGAGATCGTGCGCGGCATGAAGCTCATGGGGGTGACCCGGATAGACCAGCTCACCCCCGCCATGCTCGAGAGGCGTTAGGCCTCCGTTACGTCAGGCGTGCTGCGCCCGACTGCGGACCAGTTCACCTGCCGCGTCATGTACATGATCCCGGCCAGCCCTGCGAAGAGCAGCAGCGACCCGATCACCAGCGCATAGGTCTCCATGTTGAGTAGCACGAACAGCAGCGCGTAAAGCGCGGCCAGCATGATCCCGATGAAACCCGCGCGCCGCCATGTGCCCAGCACTGCCGCGCTGTAGGCGGTCAGCAGGCCGATCACCGCAACCGCTGCGACCAAATAGGCAAGGCCAAAGCCGATCACCTCGGCAAAGGCGAGCAGCATTACGAAGAACAGGATCAGCCCTGCCCCGGTGAGGAGATATTCCGCTGCCGCCACCCGCGCGCCGCCAACAATGTCGAACATCAGGAAGGTGGCGAAGGTGAAGCCGATGAACAGGAAACCGTATTTCACCGCGCGGTCCACCTGGCTGTAGAGGTCAACCGGATCGACCAGACCGATGGACGCGGAGACGACTGCCGGATCGTCATCCGTCGCCACCAGCGCCTTGCCCAGCGCAAGGTTGGTTATGCCTTCGAATGTAGCGGTGAATCCCTCGGCACCCACTTCGCGGCTGTCTGGCAGGAAGCCGGTGAAGCTGGGGTGCTGCCATGCGGAGTTGACGGTCCATTCGGTTTCGCCGCCGCGCGGGATCAGGTCCAGCGAGTGGCTGCCGCGCAGGCCGTATTGCCATTCGACGCGAAGGGGTTCGCTGCCTTCCCAACTGGCGAATGCGGAAAAGCCCGAACCGTTGGTGGCCGCCGGACCATTGCCCGGCTGCAAGCGCAGTGCATCGCCATCGGTAGACACGCGGGCATTGTCATCCAGCCCGCGCGGGTCGGATACGCCGAAGCGCAACTCGATCTGGTCCAGCATCAGGCTGTCAGGACTCATGCCTAGACGAAGCAGGTCTTCCGGCATCTCAAAGCGCGCGGTGCCTGACAGCGCGCTTTCATAGACCACGCTTTCATAGATCGCGTAGCTTTTGCGATCGGGATCGATCGTGGTCTCCACGCTTTGCAAGGTTGGCGATACGAACAATTCTCGGCGCACGCGGGTGGTGCGGTTGGTCTGGGCGCCATTCACCGTCTCGGTGGTGGTCACCTCCTGCATCCACGGGATCACCAGCACCGGGCCGGTCACCATCTGCGGCCCACCCCAGCCTTCGGTGATGCTCTTCTGCGCTGTCTGGGACTGGGTTTCGCGGTCATAGACCAGCGCATAGACCATCAGCAGCGGCACGATCAGCACCAATGCCACAAGGCCGACAAGGGCGAGTTTCACGCCCGGACTTCTTTCACGACTCACCGCAATTCTCTCTCATGGTTCTGCGACGAACCGCTATCTGTGCGCGATGAACTGAATGGTTTGTGAACTCGCGCGCGTGCACGTGAGAGGTGGTTTGCGCGGCGCAGAAATGGCGGCATGATCGGCGCCATCATGCTGAAACGATTCGCCCTTGCCGCACCGCTCGCCCTCGCCTTCACCTCGCCCGCCACGGCGCAGGATGCTAAAATACCGGCAGAACCCGCCGTTGAGGAAGAGGTGATGGAGGAAGCCGCGCCCGAATTCGAGGCCACACTTGTGGTTATCGAGACGACCATGGGAGATATCACCGTGGCGCTGGAGACAGAGCGCGCGCCCATCACCGCCGCCAATTTCCTGCGCTATGCTGATGAGGACCGCTTCGACGGCACGGTTTTCTACCGCGCCATGCCGCTGGAGTGGGGTGAGCAGCCCAACGGCCTGATCCAGGCGGGCACGCAGAACAATCCGGACCGCATCCTCGATCCCATCGCGCATGAGCGCACCAGCGACACCGGCATCCTGCATGAGCACGGCACGCTCTCCATGGCGCGCTTCGATCCGGGCACGGCAACCGGTGATTTCTCGATCATGCTGCGCAAGCAGATCGGCATGGACGCTGATCCTGACAACGAGGACCCCGCGTTCCACGATGGCTACGCCGCTTTTGGCCACGTGGTGGAAGGGATGGACGTAGTCGAGGCGATCCATGCCGCGCCCACCGACCCCGACAAGGGCGAAGGCTGGCTGAAAGGCCAGATGCTGGCAGAACCGGTGGAGATCGTGGATGTGCGGCGGGTTGAGGTGGCGGAGTAAGCCGTCAGGCCGGGGCCATTGCGCCTTTGCGTGGCGCGTTCGCTGCCAGATGTGCGCGCCATTCAATCTCGCGACACAACGCCTGAAAATCATGCTGGCCCGGAAAGACATGGTCTGAAAGTTCGATCGTGCTGCGGTCCTTGCCACGCACCCGGATCGCGTTGCCATGAGCGATGCGGTAACGCTCGATCTTGCTGACCTGATCCCAGCGCAAGGAAAGATCCCGCGCGATGGGCCTGCCGCGGACGCTTAGCTGCTTGTTGTCGAGCCGCACATGCGGCTTTCCGCCGTGGACCAGCCCGATCAGAATGATGATTCCCGGCACCATCATGCCGAGCGCGCCAAGCCCGAAAAGCACGTCCCAGAACAGTGGAGGCAGGTCGAAACCCAACTCGATGCCGCGATATTTCACCGCAGTCGTATCCTCGAAGAACAGGCCGTAGAGGAACACCAGCGCGAAAGCGAAGAACAGCAGCATGATGAACAGGCTGACCGCCAGCGGCACATGCATGCGCAGCACCAGCGCGCCGTCTGGTCGCCTTTCGAATGCCATGGGTGCAACACTTCTCCAACTGGTCAGTGCTGACCAGCATAGGAGAAGGAGCTTTCGATGCCGTAAACCGGCGAAAACCGCTGGGCTTAGTAAACGCGCGCCTTGGGCTTGATATACTCGATATCGTCGGTGAGCGTGTATTCGTGCACCGGACGGTAATCGATCTTCACATCGCCGCCGCTGCCGCCCCAGCCTTCGAACCAAGCGGCAGTGTGCTTCATCCAGTTCACATCGTCGCGATTCGGGAAGTCCTCATGCGCGTGGGCGCCGCGGCTTTCCTTGCGGTTTTCTGCGCTGTTCATCGTCACCACGGCTTGCGCCATCAGGTTGTCGAGTTCCAGCGTTTCGATGAGGTCGGAATTCCAGATCAGCGAATGGTC
>CAYXTJ010000068.1:0-11942 GCA_964467715.1 uncultured Sphingomonadaceae bacterium | reverse complement strand
CAGGCGCTGCTTGTGGCGATAATTGTCGAGCGGGGAAAAGGCACGTTCGGACGAAGGCTCGCGGCGCGATCTTCGGCGGCGATCTCCATCGGGCGCGGCGGACGTTTCGGCCTTTGCAGTTGCGCCATGATTTGTGCCGGCGACCGGCTGGACATTGGTCGGGGCCACATCCGCCCCAGGCGCAGGATTTTCCGCAGGGGAAATGCCCTGCGCTGGCGCCTCGCGCTTTATCCTGGCTCTCAATGCCGCGTCCATGGCGGGGGATATGGCGCATTTGCCTTTGAAAAAAGCGTTAATTTGTGGGCGAATATTTCAGGCCGCGAGTTGCTGGATTTCAAGGCGTTTTTGCCACTTTCACGCGGACTTGAGCGCAGCGCGTTTAAGGTTACTATCGGTGCATTGGGAAAGGGAGGGCGCGCATGGCCATTCGGCATATCGCGATTATCGGTTCCGGTCCGGCGGGCTATTACACGGCGGAAGCAGCGCAAAAGGCCTTCGGCGAAGATGTGCGCGTCGATATTTTCGATTGCCTTCCAGTGCCTTACGGCCTGATCCGCACGGGCGTTGCGCCGGACCACCAGTCCATCAAGGGGGTTTCCCGCCGATATGAGAAGGTCGCGCTGACCGATAACGTGCGCTTCGTGGGCAATGTCACCATCGGCAAGGATGTGGCTGTCGCCGAATTGCAGGAGCTGTATGACGCGGTCGTTCTCGCCACCGGTGCACCAAAGGACCGCGATCTGGGGATAAGTGGCGAAAATCTCGGCAATGTCTTCGGCTCGGCTGCCTTCGTTGGCTGGTACAACGGCCACCCCCAGTTTGCCGGTCTGAACCCGGACCTTTCAGGCAAGACGGCGGTGGTGATCGGCATGGGCAATGTTGCGCTGGACGTGGCGCGTATCCTCTCAAAAACGCGTGAGGAATTTGCCGGTAGTGATATCGTCAGCCATGCGCTGGAGGCGCTGGTAGCGTCCAATATAGAGCGGATCGTGATCCTTGGCCGGCGCGGGCCGCACCAGATCATGATGACGCCCAAGGAGCTGGGCGAGCTGGGAAATCTCGATCGTGCCTGCCCGCATGTCCACATGGGAGACCTGCCGGACGAGGCCGAGGATGCCATGCTGGAGCCGGGACTGCGCAAGAGCGCCACGATCCTGCGCCAGTTCGCCGCCATTCCCGAACATTTTCGCGCGGAGAAACCGGTGGCGGTGGAATTCGCTTTCTTCGCCCAACCTGTCAGCCTGAAGGGCGATGGCAATGTGCAGGGCGTTGAGATCGAACATACAGAGCTGCTGCGTGGCCGTGCGCAAGGCACCGGCGAGAAGGCGGTGCTGCCGGCTGACCTGGTGATCAGCTGCATCGGCTATCGCACATCGCCCATTCCCGGCGTTCCGTTTGACGAGCGCGCGGGCCGCTTTGCCAATGATGACGGGCGCATCCTGCATGGCCTTTACTGCGTGGGCTGGGCACGGCGTGGCCCTTCAGGCACCATCGGCACCAACCGGCCAGATGGTTATGACATCGTGCAGAGCATCGGCGAGGACATGGATGACGGCATCCTTGGCCCCGCGATCAAGAAGGGCCGCGAAGGGTTTGATATGCTGGTGGAAAAGCGCGGGCTGGACGTGGTCACATTCGGTGACTGGAAAAAGATCGAGGAAGCCGAGGAAAAGCTCGCCCGCGAAGGCGCGCCGCGTGAAAAGTTCGTCGATATCGAAGCGATGATCAGGGCGCGTGGCTGAGCCCCGCCCTGCCTGCGGTTATTCCGCCGGTTCTTCCTCTCCCAGCGCGCTGACGATGCGGCCCCATTCGCCCATGCGGGTTCCGAAGGCCTGCATTTCTTCGGCGCAGCGCTGCGTGAAGCCATTGATATCGTTCGCCACTTCCAACAGCGCGTCCCGATCCGTGGTATCGCCAATCGCGCGGCCCGTTGCCCCTTCGTAATAGCCGGTGAAGTAGTTGGTTGCGAACAGCAGCGCCTGCTGCGCGTTCTCGTCATCGACGTTCGAGCTCATGTAGGATGCCCACACCGAACACTGCTTGGCCAGCATGGGATCGATCTTGGCCTCCTGCGCCTGCGCCGACATGGCAAGGGAAGCTGCCAGCGCAGCGATGGCGAAACCGGGGACCAGGCGCATAGGCCCAACTCGCAAAGTCATTGATTCAAAATCGACAGGCTGCGGCACAGCCATCTGGAAAGGATGCCGCCGCGCCCTGCACCTGCCGGACAAGCCGCATCAGACGCGCATCGGCATCAGCACGTAAAGCGCGGGGCTGCTTTCATCCTTGCGGATCAGCGTGGGGGCACCGGCATCGGCAAGGTGCAATTCCACCGTGTCGCTGTCGATCTGGGCCAGCACGTCCTTCAGGTAATTGGCGTTGAAGCCGATTTCCATCGCTTCGGAGCGGTAGTCTGCCGCCAGTTCCTCTGCCGCATTCCCGTTGTCCGGGCTCGTGACCGACAGGGTGACCTTGTCGGTATCGAGGCCCATCTTCACCGCGCGGGTCTTTTCCGTGGCGATGGTGGCCACGCGGTCAACACCGGCGAAGAAGCTCTTGGGATCGAGCTTCAGCAGCTTGTCATTGCCAGTGGGAATAACGCGGCTGTAATCGGGGAAAGTGCCGTCGATCAGCTTGGAGGTGAGCACGACGCCGCCCTCCCCGCCAAGCGTGAAGCGGATCTTGGACGGCGACAGGTCCACCTGCACGCTGGCATCGAGCGATTCCTCCAGCAGCTTGCGCAGTTCGGCCACGGCCTTCCTCGGCACGATCACATCGGGCATGCCTTCTGCCCCGGCGGGCCGGTCAATGGTGAAGCGCGCCAGGCGGTGGCCATCGGTGGCAGCAGCCTTGAGCACCGGCTTGTCCTCATCCGCGACGTGGAAGAAGATGCCGTTGAGGTAATAGCGCGTTTCCTCGGTGGAGATGGCAAAGCGCGTGCGGTCGATCAGTTCGGCCAGCAGTTCTGCCGGGATCTCGAAGCTGGTCGGCAGATCGCCTTCCACGATCACGGGGAAATCGTCACGCGGCAGGGTGGGCAGCTGGAAGCGCGCGCGCCCGGCCTTCACCACCATGCGGTTGTCTGCCGTTTCCAGGCTCACCTGCGTGCCATCGGGCAGCTTGCGGGCGATATCGAACAGCAGGTGGGCGGAAACGGTGATCGAGCCAGCCTCATCCACCGAAGCGGCCTGCAGGCTTTCGACGACCTGCAGGTCAAGGTCGGTCGCCATGATCTTCACCAGCCCGTCTGCCGATGCCTCGATCAGCACGTTGGACAGAATCGGAATGGTGTTGCGGCGTTCCACCACGGACTGGACGTGAGACAGACAACGCAGCAGTTTCGCGCGTTCGATGGTGGCCTTCATCGTTTACCCCTTCTTGCGCCACGACTGACCTTGATTGGCCGGAATCGCTGTCTAGCGCCGGAAAATTACAGATTCAGTCTTAACGGGGGTGGATACAGGGGCAAGGATTCATCCGCGCAAGGGGCGATTCCTTGGGGATAATTCCCCCAATAACCGCCTGTCAGCCCTCGTGCGCCGCAAGCGGATCGATAACATTCGACCAGCCCTGCGCCATCGCCATGTAAAACCCGACATAAAGCAGGGCCTCGATCCGCTGGTCGGGAGAAAGGGCGAGCGGAGGCAGCATGCCACTCATCAACGCGGCGGCATCGTCCTTCACCGCATCATCGATCACGAACTTCGCCGCCTCGGGATTGCGCCAGGCAATGCCCAGAGCCTGATCTACGCGGTCGATATCCATGCCCAGCGCAGCCATCCTGCTGCGCGTTTCCTCTCCCGCCATGGTGGCCAGCGCATGGGTCCCGTAAGCGGACAGGAGATCATCCGGCAAACCGATGCGTTCGGCGCATGGAAGGACGAGCGGCTAGATCTTGGCGAGCTGGTCTCCCGGGACCTGATCTGCCAGACCGCTTTCAAACAGCAGGTTCTGCATCGGCGCGTCCACCGCGTCAGCGGGCGCTTCCCGGACAACGCAGTCCAGTTCTTCCGGTGTGTAGGCGAGGGCGGGAGCGCTGCAAACCAGCGAGGCGCCGGCAAGCGCGCTGACGATGAGCGATGTGCGAAGCAAGCCCACCTAGCTCACCATCGCCATGCCGCCGTTCACGTGGATCGTCTGGCCGGTGACATAGCTTGCTTCCTTGGAGGCGAGGAAGGCCACGGCAGCGCCGATATCCTCGCCCTCGCCCATGCGACCCATGGGGATGCGGGTGTTGATCACAGCTTTCTGGTCATCGGTCAGCACGTCCGTCATCGGTGTGCGGATGAAACCGGGAGCCACGCAGTTCGCGGTAATGCCGCGGCTCGCCACTTCCTGCGCGAAGCTCTTGGTCATGCCGGTGATGCCAGCCTTGGCGGCGCAATAGTTCATCTGGCCCGGGTTGCCCGTTGCGCCCACCACGCTAGTGATTGCGATCACGCGGCCGAAGCGCGCCTTCATCATCGGGCGGGCCGCTGCGCGCATCAGGCGGAAGGTCGATTCAAGGTTGATGGTGATCACATCGGCCCATTCATCATCCTTCATGCGCATGGCGAGGTTGTCCCGCGTGATCCCGGCGTTGGTCACGAGGATGTCGATCCCGCCCAGCGTATCAAGCGCGGCAGGAACCAACTCGTCCACCTGCTCGCGGTTGGAGAGGTCACAGGTGATCTCGACATGCGGCCCGGCATCATGCTCATAGCTGTCGTTCAGCTCCTCGCGAAAGCTGCGCAACTTTGACGCATTAGTGCCCGAAAGCGCCAGCCGGGCGCCCTGCGCCGCAAGCGCGCGACTGATGGCCGAGCCGATGCCGCCAGCAGCGCCGGTGACGAGGGCATTCATTCCGGTAAGATCGAACATGTCTTTCAATTCCCTGCAATTATTGGCGCTTTCGTGAGCGCAAAATCCTATTTCGCCAGCCTGGTAAATTCCCGGGCGGAGTATTCCTGCATCGACATCAGGCCGAGCAACATGCCGACCTTTTCGTCAAACCCGGGATCAGGCACTGCGCTCAACTCTTCGAAGAACATGCCGAACACGAGGTAATCGCTGGAATCGGGTTGGGCAGCGCCTTCGATCATGCTCGCCACCAACACGTTCTCGACCGAGGCCCACAAGGCGGTGCGATCGCCCTTGGCAAGGGTGGCATCGAATGTCGCAAGCTGTTCCACGGTGAGTTCGCCGGATTCGCGATAGCCGCGCTCCATAACGCGGCCCAGTTCGTAATAGGCGGCGAACATGGTCTGGTCTTCGCTCCAGCCCTGGAGGACGCCGCATTCGAAAGCCGTGCCAACGGCGATCTGGCCGACTGTGTCTGCTGCCGGGTTGCCCTCGCCGCCCATCCGCGCATCGGGGGCGAGCTCTGCAATCTGGCTCTTCTGCTGCTCCGTATAACTTTGCACCATGCAGGACAGGCCGTTGTCCTGCGCCGCGGCAGGCGTGGCGAATAAGGAGGCGGCGGCAAAAAGGAATGGTGTGCGGATCATGGCTCACAACCCCTTCGCAAAGGCTTCGATATCTTCCATGGTGACAAGGCTTGCCTGCGTGCTGTCAGGCACGATCTTGCGGATCATCGGGCCAACCACCTTGCCGCCCAGTTCCACGAACTGGCTGATACCGGCGGCGCCCATCGCTTCCATGCTTTCACGCCAGCGCACGCGGCCGGTTACCTGCTTCACCAGCAAGTCCTGCTCGACAGACGGGTCGCTGGTGAGCGTGGCAGTGAAGTTAGAATAGACCGGCAACAGCATCGGCTGCGGCGGCGTGGCGGCCAGCGCTTCCGCCATCGCGTCTGCTGCGGGCTGCATCAGTGAGCAGTGGAAGGGCGCGGAAACCGGCAGCGGCACGGCGCGCTTGCAGCCGTGGTCCTTGGCCAGTTCCACCGCGCGGGCAATCGCGCCTGCATGGCCGGAAAGGACGACCTGCCCCGGATCATTGTCATTGGCGACTTCGCAAACTTCGCCTTGTGCCGCGGCTTCCGCCAGCGCGGTGGCTTTCTCCAGGTCTGCGCCCAGAAGCGCGCACATGCCGCCCACACCCACGGGCACGGCCTGTTGCATGGCTTGCCCGCGAAGCTTCAAGAGGCGCGCGGCATCAGCCAGCGAGAAGGCACCCACGGCGGCGAGCGCCGAATATTCACCCAGCGAGTGGCCTGCGACAGCCTCGCCCTTTTCATGCAGCTTCACGCCGAAATCACGCTCCAGCACCCGGGCGATGGCGATGGAATGCGCCATGATGGCGGGCTGCGCGTTCTCTGTCAGGGTCAGCTGGTCTTCCGGACCGTCCATCATGATGGCGGTCAGCTTCTGGCCCAGCGCCTCGTCCACTTCCTCGAACACTTCGCGCGCTGCAGCGCTGGCGGCGGCCAGCTCTGCGCCCATGCCAACTTTCTGGCTGCCCTGCCCCGGAAAGACAAATGCGATCATCGTGATGTAACTCCTCCTGTTCCTTCCCGCCTATGGGCGGCGGCCCTGTCAGGCAAGACCGAAGGGGACAATCCTGTTGGCAGCACTGTGCCCGATTTCGGCGCGGCCGAGGCAGGCAATACCCGTCTTTTTGCACCAGTAGCGGGCGATCTGCTCCTCGTCATAGCCGAAGGGGCGGTCATTTTCGGGCACGTCCGACACCTCGCCAAGGCGGATGCCGGCCACGTCGCGCAGGTGCTGGGTCACGTGGAAGAACAGCCGGTCCACGGCGTAGAGATGCTCGGCCACTTCCTCCAGCAGCACGACATGGCCGGAAAGGTCAGGCATGAAATCGGTGCCGACCAGCATGGCCAGCGTCATCAGGTTGAAGGCAACGGCAGGCCGGTCATCAAGGCCGGGTTCAAGACCCTGCCGATTGTCGCAGAACCAGTCGAGCACGCGGGTAACGCATTCCTCGCCTCCATCGCGGCGGATATCGCCCACCAGGGGACCGTGAACCGGCTGGCCGATACCGTGTTTGTAAAGCGCGCCCAGCAGCACGCCGCAGTCCGAATAGCCCAGATAGGTCTTGTTGCGGGCAGCAGCGCCCAGCCCCGCCAGCGCATCGCCCACGATCCGCGCCGAGCCATATCCACCCATGCCAAACCAGATCGCATCGATATCGGGATCATTGGCATATTCCAGCAGCGCAGCGGTGCGCGTGGCATCGTCACCCGCAAAATGCCCGAATTCCTGCGTGCACGCCGGATGGACCAGCAGCTCCAGCTGCGGATGGCTGTTTCGCGCCAATTCCAGCACCTTGTCCGCCCGCTCTTGCAGGATGGGTTTGCCGGGACAGACGATGCCGATGCGTTTTGTCATGGAATTGCTCTAATCTCCCGCTTCACAAAGCGCTACTCCCGGAATAGTCACACAAGCATGAACACCATCGCCGATGACGCCTTGCTCCACCGTCCATACTTCTTTTGCGGGATCGGGGGATCGGGAATGCTGCCACTGGCGATGATCCTCAGCGGACGCGGCACAAGCGTTGCCGGGTCAGACCGCAGCTTCGACCAGGGCCGGACGCTGGAAAAGAAGGCTTTCCTCGAAGCACAGGGCGCAACGATCTTCGCGCAGGACGGCAGCGGCATCACCTCTGCGGACCAGATCCTCGTGGCCAGCGCCGCGATCGAGGATACCGTGCCCGAAGTCGCCCGCGCCAATGTGCTCGGCTGTGCGCGGATGACACGCGCCGAACTACTCTCGCGCCTGTTCAACGCTGCGCCGAAATCCGTCGCCATCGGCGGGACCAGCGGCAAGAGCACGGTGACCGGCATGATCGGCTGGATCCTGCGCGAGGATGGCCGCGATCCCACGATCATGAACGGCGCGGTGATGAAGAACTTCATCCGTCCGGACAATCCCTTCGCCAGCGCGCGCGTGGGCTATCACGGCACCTTCGTGAGCGAGGTGGACGAGAGCGACGGCTCCATCGAACTCTACAACCCCACGGTCTCGGTGCTGCTCAACGTCAGCCTCGACCACAAGAGCATAGAGGAACTGCGCCGCCTGTTCGGCAACTTCGTGGCCCGCGCAGAGGTGGCTGCGGTGAACTTTGACGACGAAGATTCGCGCTATCTCTCCGAAAAGGCGAAGAAGCGCATCTCCTTCGCCATTAGGCACCCTGAAGCCGACATCGGGGTGGAGCCGGACACGATCATCGAGGATGCGACGAGCATCTCCGCCCTGCTGTTGGACCGGCGCAGCAACACCGCGCATTCGCTGCGCCTGCCGATGCCGGGGCGGCACAACCTGTCGAACGCATTAGCGGCGATTGCCGGTGCCGTTGCGCTGGGCGTCAATATGCATGATGCGACCATTGCGCTCAGCACCTTCAAGGGCCTTGCCCGAAGGTTCGACATTGTCGGCACCAGCGCCAGCGGGATCACCGTGATCGACGATTTCGGCCACAATCCGGAGAAATGCCGCGCCACGCTGGAAACGCTCAAGAGCCACGAAGGCCGGGTGATCGCCTTCTTCCAGCCGCACGGATATGGCCCGCTGAAGCAGATGGGGCACGAACTGGCAAAGACCTTCGCCACCGTGCTGGGTGACGATGACATCGCGATCATGTGCGACCCGGTATATTTCGGCGGCACGGTGGACCGATCCGAAGGCACCGAGCGGATCATCAACCTGATCCGCGAGGCTGGCGGCCACGCCGAACATATCCCGACGCGCGAGGCTTGCGGCGATCACATCGTGGAAATCGCCCGACCGGGTGACCGGATCGTGGTGATGGGCGCGCGTGACGATACGCTGAGCGTGTTTGCGCGTTCGATTCTCGACAGGTTATGAGCACCTAAGCCAAAGCGTGGGCAATGGTATTCCTGTTTGCCGGGAGTCTGCTGCTGGCGCTTGTTGGCTGGTTGCTGGTCGAATGGAAGGGGGATGCCTTTTTCCGCTTCTTCCCGCCGGAATTATTTCCTTTATCGCCAGCGGCCTGCTTTCCATGAAATTTCCCCGCTGCCCAAATTGCGGAACGCCGGCAAACATGCCCGATACCTATTCGGACGGGCGCGGTTTCTGGATCCATCCCGACCGCCCGAAGAAGGAATGTGGCTATTGCGGGCCGGACCTCACCTGAGCCGCGCGAAAACATCCTCAATTCCGCGTTAACGACGCTCGTTCGCCGCTCTTTCAGGCCCGCTGCCTAGCTTTGCTCCAAAAGGACAACAGGGGCAGTAATCATGCCGAAGAGTTACCGGCCGGCCGGTGTGGGAATGATCCCGGCGGAGCCGCGGACATACCTTGTTCACGCCTATTTCGATGACAGCCAGGTGGAACTCGTGCGCGCCAATGTGCTCGCCTGGCAAGTCAGCCAGGAACGCATCCTCACCCCGCTGGTGGTGGACCAGCACGCCGCCGAGGATGACCCGTGGTTCGTCATCCAGCCGGACGAGCGCGTGGAATGCAGCGGCGGGCGCTGCTGGGACAATGCCGAGGTCTGGATCGAGGAAGAACGCCGCCGCCGCCGCGAGGCGCTGGTCGAAGGAAAGCTGGAAGAAGAGCACGCGAAATCGGGCGCTCCCAAAAAGCCGGGCAAGGCCGAACCGGCAATCCGCCGAGATGCGGACGAACAGCCGACCATGCATCGCATCCCGCAAGCCATGCCCGATCCCGAGCCGGTAAAGCGGCATGACCCGTCACAGGACGTCACCCCTGACCGGCGGCAGGCGCGCTTCATGTAGCCCGCGCCAGGCCGCTTTACGTCAGTGGGCGGCTTCGTCTTTCACCGGCTTGTGGCCCAACCCCAACACCTTGTGCAGCACCAGCGCGATCACCGCGCCGAGCACCAGCCCGAAAATCGCTGACAGCGCAGCGTAGGTAAACCAGCCGAGCACCCCGCCCAGACCGCCAGTTGCCGCTTCCACGGCGTGCTGGATATCATGCGCGAAATGCGCCGGTGCGGGAATGCCCACCTCTTCCAGCCCGTGCAGGATGATCCCGCCGCCAACCCACAGCATGGCAATGGTGCCGATGAAGGACAGCGCCACCAGCAGCACCGGCATGGCATGCAACAGCATATGCCCGAATTTGCGGCCCGCTGCGGTGATGCTGTTCTTCGTCAGGTGCAGGCCGACATCGTCCATCTTCACGATCAGGCCCACCGTGCCATAAACCGCCAGCGTCACCGCCACGCCCACCAGCGCCAGCACCGCGCCGCGCGTCAGCAGGCTTTCTGCGGCCACTTCGTTGAGGGTGATGGCCATGATTTCGGCAGACAGGATCAGGTCCGTGCGGATCGCGCCGGAAATGCGCTGCTTCTCGAACACCGCAGGGTCCTCGATCACGTCATCCACGGTTTGCCCGTGCTTTTCGCCGCCGAGCTTTTCCAGCACCTTTTCCGCGCCTTCATAGCAAAGGTAGCCACCGCCCAGCATCAGCAGGAAGATGATCACGCCGGGCAGGAATTCGCTGAGCAGCAAGGCACCTGGCAGCAGGATCAACAGCTTGTTGATCAGGCTGCCCTTGGTGATGGCCCAGATGATCGGCAGCTCGCGCGCTGGTGAAAGGCCGGTGACATAGCTTGGCGTCACTGCCGCATCGTCAATCACCACGCCTGCCGTCTTGGACCCTGCCCGCCCGGCGGCAGCGGCAATGTCATCCACGCTGGCAGACGCGGTGCGGGCGATGATCGATACGTCGTCAAGCAGCGCGACTAGGCCACCGGGCATGGGCTATGCTTCAAATTGGCTATTGATCCGGCTCCCAGCCTTGCAGCCTGCCGAAGGCCAGCGCAAGGCGCTGAGGTCAGTTTGCCTTGTAAATGGTGATGACGACGTGTGGTTCCTGAACCGTGTGATCAAAGCCAAGCGTACCGATATAGGCGCCTTCGCTCAGATATTCGTACTTGCCCAGCGGCGCTTCAAAGGCCGGACTGGTGCGAACAGGGCGCGCACTATCCCCGAGCGGACGGCACAGCGCACCGGTGTTGACCACGTTGATCACCGCGCCATCATCCGTTCGCAGAAAATAGTCCGCGATGATCTGGGAGCAGTTGCCTTCTACATCGAGCTGCCAGTCCCACCCCATGGGCAGGATCTCGCCGCGCATGTCCGGCCCCTCGAACGTGCCACCGGTGATCGGGATGATCCGGCGCACGCCGCGCGCGGTTTCGCCCACCTCGATCGCCTCACCCAGCGACACGACAGAGCGATAGAGCAGCTCCAGCCCTGGCTCCGGCGGTGCATCCTGCGCGGTTGCAGGGGCAGCGAAAAGGGCAGCACTTGCCGCGACTGTGGCGATGATGGCACGCTTCATGTAGTAACTCCTCTCGATTGAAAGGCGATGCTAGCCGCACTTGCATTCCAGAGCAATTCGTCTAAGAGCGCCTCTTCCGCGGGGGCGACGGCCCTCGTGGAAACCTTTTCCACAACAGGAACGGGTGGTTGAAGAAAGCCGGAGGGGCCCCGCGATCCGCGCGGACAAGCCAGCGATCGGCAGGAACATGAAAGGAAGCGCACATGGCTCTTTATGAGCACGTGTTGCTTGCGCGTCAGGACCTGAGCCAGGCTCAGGTTGATGCGTTGGCAGCTGCCACGACGGAAATCGTCGAAAACAATGGCGGCAAGGTCGTGAAGACCGAAACCTGGGGCCTGAAGTCCCTCGCATACAAGATCGACCGTAACCGCAAGGCCCACTTCGTGATGTTGAACATCGACGGACCGGGCTCGCTGGTGGCCGAACTTGAGCGCCAGAACAAGATCAACGAAGATATCATCCGCTGGCTGACCATCGCCGTTGAAGAGCATGAAGACGGCCCGTCCGTGATGATGCGCAAGAACGACCGCGACCGCAAGCGTCGCTCTGACCGTGAGGAGCGCAACTGATGGCCCGTCCGTTTTTCCGTCGCCGCAAGTCCTGCCCGTTCAACGCGAAGGACGCTCCCGCCATCGATTACAAGGACACGCGCCTGCTGCAGGGCTTCATGTCCGAGCGTGGCAAGATTGTCCCAAGCCGCATCACCGCCGT
>CAYXTJ010000067.1:0-11974 GCA_964467715.1 uncultured Sphingomonadaceae bacterium | reverse complement strand
GAAGCGCGCGGCGTAGAATTCCGCAGCGCTTTGCACATGCGCCATCCAGAAGCCGGAAATCGCCCAGACGGCCATCGAGGCAGGCAGCCAGCGGCGGATTCCCCACAGCTTGAGCAGTTTCACATGCGGATACTGGAACAGCAGATAGGCGAGGAAGAACATGCTCACGCCCTGGCCGAACTGCTCCTGCGTCAGCGCCAGTTCGGCAGACATCGCGCTGCCGGCATAGCTGACATTTACCCGGTCAATCGAATTGACTAAGGTGATCCCAGCAATCGGCACGATCAGCCATAGCGACAGCTTGGCCCAGACACGCTTTTCCAACCTGCTCTCGGCAACGGCTTCCACGCGGCTTTCTCTCCCGGTCCCGGGGCGCGTTGTTGCGGGCCGGGTAATCCATCCCGGGCTTGATCAATCAACAAGCCGTTCTTGTCAAAGAGGGAGTTGCCGAAAGCGGCTCGCCAGTCAGTCTGCCAGCCACAATTCGTGGGAATCGATCCGCAGCTTGGTGATCGCGCGCTGCGCTGCCGGGCACAACTCGCCTTCGGTGCGGAAGGCATCATGCGCCATGGGCTCGCTCAGCAGCAGATCAGCCAGATCGATCTCGCCCAGCTTGTGCCCGCGCCGTATTCTTGCCAGCACTTCCATCTGCGCGCGCAGGCTTTCGTGCGCGCTCTGCCATGAACAGATGCGGAAGAGTGCTGCGGCAAGGTCTGCATCGGCGGTTTCCGTCACGTCCTGCAGTACCGCGCGCTCCTCGGCGGCGGCGGCAGAAGCCTGTGCCCCTGCTTGTGTCGCCTGCGCAGCGCGGTTGCGACCGCCCAGCAGCATGGAGAACGTCAGCCCTGCGCCTTGCTCTGCGCCGCCGCGTTCGGAGAACAGGCGCACTCCGAAGGACGGGTCAGCCGTGCGCTCCGCCTCGACACGGTCCGCCAGCGAGCTTGCGCGAGCTAGGGCGCAAGGTCTCCCAGCGCTGCCTTCAATGAATCGAGCCAGGGTTCGAACGGCTTCCACGCATCCTGCCCTGACCGGTTGATCGGGCGTCGCACCTGTTCGCTACTGGCTGTGCGCACGGCGCGTTCGGTCTTGTGGAAGTCGAGGCAGGCATCCTCGAACGGCATCCCGAGAAATTCCAGAATCCGTCGGGTCTGCGCTTCGACATCGTCCAGTACGTCCTCATGGCTCACGCGCAGCACCTTGCCCGGCAACACCGTGTCCCAATGTTCCATAAGCGCGACATAATCGGCGTAGTACCGGCCCACTTCGTGAAGGCCGTAAGTGAATTCCTGACCTTCGGCAAACAGCTGCTTGAATCCTGAAAAGCAGCAATCCATCGGCGCGCGGCGAGCGTCGATGATCTTCGCATTCGGCAGGATCAGCTGGATCAGCCCGATATGGCGGAAGTTGTTGGGCATCTTGTCGATGAAGAATGGTGCGCCCTGGCGGTGGATGCGCGTGTTTTCGATAAAGTCTCGGCCGAATTGCTCGAGCTGCTCCCGCTCCAGTTCATGCAGCACTTGCGGATAGCGTGACTGGCCAGCCTTCCGGCCCCGCAAGCGGTGCGCCAGCGCAAGGATATTGGGCAGTTCCAGCGTGCCATCGATCTGCGAATGGCTGGCGAGGATCTGTTCTAGCAGTGTCGAACCCGCACGCGGCAAGCCGAGGATGAAGATCGGATCAGGGGCATCATGGCCTGATCCGGCGTGCCTAGCGAAAAGATCCGGCGTGCAATGGTCCGCCTGTGCTTGCAACTCGCGGGTCATCATTTCAGCATCATAACGTGCCTGACGCCGCTTCAGCTCATTGCCGGTTCTGTAATGGCCGAAGCTCTCTTCATACTCGCCGCGATCTTCGAGCGCCTTGGCCATGGCGAAGGAGAGGTGGACCTTGTCCATGAAGGCAAGCTCGGGCCGCTGCAACTGGGCACGCATGGCGCCGATATCGCTATCCTGGAAGCGCCATGTCTTCAGGTTGGCCAGCGCATACCAGGCATCACCATGGTCGGGCTTGGCGGCAATGGCTGCGCGGTACGCTGAAACAGCCTCTTCCTGCTTACCGGTAGTCTTGAGCGCGTGGCCCTTGCTGGTCAGCGTCGCCGGGTCATTGGGCACTTTCGCCAGCACCTGGTCGAACAACGCAAAAGCGCGTTCGAACTCGCTGGTCTGCATGCTCTCGATGGCGAGGTGGGAAGCGAACAGCGGGTTCTGCGGATCGATGTTGTAGAGGCGTTCGGCCTGTTCGCGGGCGGCTTCAAACTTCTGCCGGCGCCGCAGCACCTGCATGTAATCGAGCCGGATCTGGATATCGTGCGGATTGAACTCCAGCGCGCTTTCCAACAGGAATTCGGCATCATCGAGGATGCCCATGCGCATGCCGATGTCCGCCAGCAGGCGCATGCCTTCGGTGTCCTTCGGGTGCTTTTGCAGCCATGCGCGGCAGATTTCTTCGGCCGCCGCCAACCGCCCCTCGTGCAGGTGGTTGGTAACCGCCATCAGATGCGGGGGCAGGGCAGAAACTCTTGCGAGCTGTTCTTCCGCCATCGCCGCTTCAGCATGGCCTCCGGCCTGCCGGGCCAGTTCTGCAAGAGCCTTCCAGCTGGCTTTCAGTGCCGGGTTGAACTGCGTGGCGCGGCGGAAAGCGGTGATCGCAGTGCCCGTGTCGCCGCGCGCGCGCGCCAGGTGCCCTGCTTCCTGCCATGCACGGCCGAATTCCGGCATCGCGGCATGCAGGCTTGCAAGATAGCCCTGCGCGTCATCGAATTTCTGGAGATAGCGGCAAGCGACCGCGGCAATATATAGGGCATCGCTATCGTCTGGCGCGGCTGCAAGGATTTGCCCTGCTTGCGAAAGGCCCCTTTCAAAGTGGCCCTTCTGCAGGCTGGCCTGCGCAGCTATCAGCTGCTCCGCCCGATCTTCGTTACCCTGTTGCATGAAAATACCCTGCCAAACAGGGTGGCGCGGGGGCAAGGCCCGATGGCCCTGCCCCCATGCCCGGATCAATATTCGTAGGAAACGCGTGCACCCACCGTCAGCGGACGGTTGATGGTGACGCGAGCCCGGTCGAAGTTGAAGTTGCCGGCGATTTCGGCGCGTTCATCGGACAGGTTCTCGCCGTAGACCTCGAAGGTCCAGACATCGGCCTGCACGCCGACTGCAAGGTCAAACGTCGTGTAGCTGTCCAGCTTCAGGCGATTGATCTGGATGATGTCGGTGAACTTCGACGCCGAGTGGGTTACCTGCGGCATGACGTACATGGTCAGGTCCGTGGACAGGTCCCACTCGTAACGGACACGCAAGTTGCCCTGGAAGCTGGGAGCATAGGCCAGGTCGCTGCCCACGAGCACGTCGTTGGTTGGCGTCAGCACTTGCTTGATCTCGGTATCGAGGATCGAGAAAGCACCTGCAACGGTCAGGCCGGGTACTGCGTAGGGCGCCACTTCGAAGTTGGCTTCAAGGCCCCAGATTTCCGCATTGGCCGCATTGTCCGAGAAGAACAGGTTGACGATGCTGGTATCGAAGATGGTCGTCTGCAGGCGCTTGATGTCCACGAAGAACGCGGCACCGTTGATGCGCACCTGGTTGTCGACAAGGTCCAGCTTCCAGCCCAATTCGTAGTTCTTGACCTCGTCGGTATCGAGCTCGAACGGCACGGTGTAATTGCCGGGGCCGGCAGCGCCGCCGGGGCGGTTCAGCAGGCCGGGGCGGAACCCTTCGGAATAGGTCAGATAGACCATCGTATCCGGGGTCGGCGTCAGCTCGACAGAGCCCTTGAAGATCAGGCCGGAAGTCTCGGCCTTGTCCGGATTGCCCAGCGTGTTGTTGGGGCCATAGAGGAAGTCGATGTTGCTGCCGCCACAGCTCTGCACGTCCACGCGGTCTTCCAGCGGGACACCGACATTATCGCCGAAAATGGGAGAACGCAGGTTGCAGAAGGTGGTGGTTGCGCTGCCCTCAAGGTCCACGGCCACGTCATAATAACGCAGGCCGCCGGTAACGGTCAGCAGGTCGGGAACCACGTCCACGGCCACTTCGCCGAAGATGCCCCACTGCTTGTCCGTGCGGCGCACATCATTGCGGAAGCCGGTGCTCACCGGGAACGGGCCCGGATCGCTGAAGTAGCCGGGGAAGCCGCTGTTAATTTCGCCCGTCACGGCAGTGTTGGTGAACGGGTAAGTCGGCAGGAAGCCGCGCGTCACACCGTCAGAGCCGCGCACCTGGTTGGTGGCATAGGCAAAGTCGTTGCGTTCCTTCAGCGTCAGGTCGGAATAGAAGCCGCCGGCCTGCGCGCGGATGCGTTCGCCCTGCGGGGTGCTGACGCGGAATTCCTGCGTCAGCACGCTGGTTTCAGTGTAGGAATTCACCGCCAGGTTCGGCGCATAACAAGTCGGGTCTGCCGGAGCCGAGGCGACATAGGTGGGGTAGGAAACCGCCGTGTCGCACATGTAATAGGGGATGAACTGGCCAACGAAGAGATAGTCCGAATAGGCAATCGTCTGCGTGGCTTCACGCTCGGTGTAGGCGCCGGTGTAGACCAGATCGAGCATGCCCAGGCGGCCTTCGACCGTCCATGCCGTGTTCGCAAGGTCATCCTCCAGCTCGTCATCCTCAAAGCGTTGCACTTCCAGATCGCCGAGTTCGGGATCGGTGAAGAACACGCCATCGGATTCGATGCTCTGCCGCATGTGCGCGAGGGTCAGCGTCCAGTCGGGCGCGATTTCCCAGAGCGCGCTGACACGGAAGCCGGTGTACTGCGTATCGTTGAAGTTATCTTCGACGAGGTTGTTGTTGTTCGCTTCGAGGAAGGCCACTTCATTGTCGATATAGGCGAGGCTCGCCGGATCGGACTGGAAGCCCTTGCGATTGGAGTTCACCGGCACGCCGTTGTCGCGCACGGTGCCTTCTGGGCGGAAGCGGGCGCTGTCACGCATGGTGCGCGTGCCGGGCACGTTGTCGATATAGCCGCCCTGGTCATCGAGGTAGACAACACCGCGCACTGCCAGCGTGTCCGTCACCGGCACGTTCAGCATCAGTTCGGCGTTGTAGCTGGTTTCTCCGCTCTTGGTGAAGGACACGCCTGCACTGCCGCGCGCGCCAAAGAAGCCAAGTTCCGGCTTGTTGGTTATGAGGCGAACCGTGCCTGCCTGCGAGCTGGCGCCGAACAGTGTACCCTGCGGGCCGGACAGGACCTCGATACGCTCCATGTCGGCAGCGTAAACGTCGAGGTTGCGGCCGGGCTGTGCCAGCGGCTGTTCATCGAGGTAGAACGCCACGTTCGGTGCCAGGCCTGCAACACCGGCAGTGCCGAGGTTCGGCGTGGTGGAGGCAAGGCCGCGGATGTAGATCGTGCTCTGGCCCGGGCCGCTGCCGCCTGCGGTCACGCTGGGCAATTGCTGCAGGTAATCGTCAAATGTGGCAATGTTCAGCTCTTCCAGCTGCTCTGTGCCGATGGCCTGCACCGAAACCGGAACATCCTGCAGGTCTTCGGATTGGCGGGTGGCGGTCACCAGGATGGTGTCAACGCCGCCTTGCCGTTCCGCTGCGGCTTCTTCCTGCGCCATCACCGGGGTGGCGACGGTGGCAATGGCAAGCGCTCCAACGGAGACGCTGCTCTTCAACTTCAACATGTGTTTTCCCTCTGTTTTTTGCCCGGCGAACAGGCGAATTCCTCCGCAACTTCCCGAGTGAGCGGGATAGTATTGTCAGCCGAAAAATATGAGAATCTTTGCGACGGAGGGCCGCTATCAAAGGGAAAAGCGCATTTCCACCGCCTGTCATAAAATTACGCGGTTAGATAATTGACCGTTGCATAATGACAACAGCGGGATTTGCAGAATCTGATATTTATTTTGCGATTTTTGATTCAAATAAAACGCAAGTCAATGTGAAAGTAGAGTCGCGGATTGCTCAAGTGGTAAGATATATATTCAATAATGAGCGTTTTTATATTTGTATTATACTAGATGGCGGGAAAGTCCCCCCGATGCGCGGCCAAGTGCTCGCGCTTCGCTATTTGCCCAATGCTTACTGGGCCTTGGCGGCGGCGTCGGCCAGGATGTCCTGACAGTGGGTTTCTACCCCGTGGCGCTTGCGCAGCAGGTCGAAGATGATGGCCTTGACGATGGAGATCGCCATCAGCGCCGTGACCACGGAGAAGGGCAGCGCGCCGATGATCATCACCGTGCGGATCGCGTCGATACCGCCCAGCACTAGCATGCTGCCAACCACCAGTGCGATGGCGGCACCCCAGAAGATGATATGACGGCGGCCCACGCCATCGTCCTCGCCAGCGCCGTTGATCGTGTTGACGATCAGGATCGCGCTGTCTGCTGAGGTGATGAGATATGTCATCAGCAGCAGCACGACGAGGCCGGACAGCACGGTAGTAAAGGCCGGATTGGCCAGCGCCGTGATCGTGGCATAGATCTGGTCTGAAATGCCTGCCGCCAGGATTGCGCCGCCAGCGGTGCCATCCAGTTCCAGCTCGATCGCGGTCCCGCCTGCCAGCGCCATCCAGATGAAACACATCAGCGAAGGCACAAGGATCACCCCCAGCACATATTCGCGCACCGTGCGCCCGCGCGAGATGCGGGCAATGAACATGCCCACGAAGGGCGCAAAGGCGATCCACCAGGCCCAATAGAACACCGACCAGTCGAGCTGCCACTGGGCCAGCGCGTCACCCGTGGCGGTGCCGTCTGCCTTGAAGGCAGTAAGCGTCGCGGTGGGCAGGCTGATGATGTAATCGATGGTGCCGCTCCACAGCAGCTCCAGCGCGTAAAGCCCTGCGCCGAAGAACAGGAACACCAGCAACAGCAGCAAGGAGAGCGCCATGTTGAGGTTCGACAGCCACTTGATCCCGCGCCCGACACCAGACAGCGCAGACAAGGTCGAAGCCCCGACAAGCAGCGCCAGGGCGAGCACGATCGCCCAGTCTGACGCTGTGCCCGTATCGTTCACAAGCCATTCGCCAAGGCCCAGCCGGTAAAGGCCCGCCACGAATTGCTCGACACCCAGCCCCATGGTCACCGAAACGCCAAGAATGGTGGCCACCACGGCCACGATGTCCACGAAATGGCCCGAATGGCCTGACATCCTCAGCCCGAAAATCGGCGCCAGGGCGGAGCGGATCGTCAGCGGCAGGTTGCGGCGATAGGCGACATAGCCCACCGCGAGGCCGACCAGCGCATAGGTTGCCCATGCCGAAAGGCCCCAGTGGAGGAAGGTGTATTCATAGGCAGAGGGCACCGCACTGGCGCTGGCAGGCTCGGCCAGCCCGCGGATGATGTCCGGATTGTTCTGGAAATGCGCCAGCGGTTCGCCGGTCGAATAGGTCAGCATGCCGATGCCGATGCCTGCGCCGAACAACATGGAGAACCACGAGAAGCGTGAGAACTCCGGCTGCTCGCCCGGGGCGCCCAGTCGCAAAGCGCCCGACTGCGGGACCAGCGCCAGCAGCAGGCAGACAGTGATCAGGAAGGCGACGAGGTAGATATACCAGCTGGCGAACTGCCGGATGATCGTCTCGTTCGCCAGCGCCAGCGTTTCGCTGGCATGCACGGGGAAAACTATCGCCCACACGATCAGCACGCTGACGATGATCTTGGCCGGGATTGTCACCCAGGTGTTGAAGCCGGTGTAGAAGCCGGAATTGGCAGTAGTGATGGGCAAGTCGCGCAAGGGTGGCTCAAGCGTGCTGGTGCTCGCCCTCGCCATGTCGCCGCGATCATCCATGAACATTCCTTTTCGATCAGCGCCCGCGCTGCCGAAAAAGGGCAACCAGCTGGTCATCTCTGCCCGGAAAACGGGCGCGGACTGCAATTTGGTTCGATGCCATTGTGGCAGATCGGAGCACGGGTCTGCAACCCCTGCCCCGGAATGCCGCTACTCAGGGCTTGAAGCGCGCGCCGCGAATGTGAGTGAAGCAATCGCGCTCAGGGTCGACCTGGTACAAGGCGATGGTCTCCACCGTGCGGCAGTCGCCGGCCATGGTCGGCCAGATTTCGAAATCGGGCCAGTCCTTGAACGTCTCGAACGTCGTGCGGCAATGCATCGCGATGCGGGTGGGGGTCACAACCACGTCCAGCGGCGTGACCACTTCGGTGATGTGGTCCTTCACTTGCCGATAGAAGGCGAGGATGTTCTCGCGCCCGTCAATCCGCTTCGAACCGCCAAGCTCGAAGATCACGTCTTCGGCATAGAAATGGCCGAAGCCATCCAAGTCATTGCCGTTGAACGCGGCAACGTAGTTGCGAAAATCCTCTTCGGTCACGCGGCTCTCCCTTCCACATGCATGTTGTCGATCAGGCGGGTTGTGCCCATGCGCGCCGCCACCAGCAAGCGGGCAGGCGCTGCAGGCGTATCGTCCAGTTCGCGCAGGCTGGCGGCATCGGCGAGCGTGACATAGTCGATGGGGCCGAAGCCCGCCGCCGCCAGTTCGCTCTCGAGCCAGCCGAGCGCTGCGGCTACATCTGCGCCGCTCTCGATCCGATTGATTGCCTCGCGCATGGCCACGTTCAAGCGCGCTGCAGAGGCGCGCTGATCGGGCGAAAGGTAAGCATTGCGGCTGCTCATGGCGAGGCCGTCCTCCTCGCGCACCGTGGGTACGCCCACGATGTTTTCCACACGAGGTAAAGTAAGGTCGAGGTCTGCTGCCATGCGCCGGATCACCGCCAGCTGCTCCCAGTCCTTCTCGCCGAACAGCGCCACGTCCGGGCGCAGCTGGTTGAACAGCTTGCACACCACCGTGGCCACGCCGTCGAAATGGCCGGGGCGCGAAGCGCCGCAGAGCCCTTCGCTGACGCCGGAGACGGAGATGCTGGTGGCAAAGCCTTGCGGATACATTGCCGCCACATCGGGCGCCCACAGCAGCGCTACGCCTTCCGCTTCCAGCTTCGCCTGATCCGCTGCCAGCTGGCGCGGATAGGCATCAAGGTCCTCATTCGGGCCGAACTGGGTGGGATTGACGAAGATGGACGCGGTCACATGGGTCGCATGGCGCTTTGCCTCGCGCACCAGCGTCATATGCCCTTCATGCAGCGCGCCCATGGTCGGGACCATGGCAATCGTGCCGCTCTTGTGAAGTTCATCCACAGCTTCGCGCAAGGATTTCAGGTCACTGACGGTTTGCACGCGGCCTCCCCTCGGATACATTGCAATGTGACGAACCTAGCCGCACCGGCCAGCCAGAGAAAGCCCGACTCAAACGTGACAGCGCATTCCCCTCATCGCATCGTCTTCGCCAATGAAAAGGGCGGGACGGGCAAATCCACGACCGCCGTGCATGTGGCCGTAGCGCTGGCATATCAGGGGGCGAAGGTTGCCGCGATTGACCTGGATACGCGGCAGGCGACCATGTTCCGCTATTGCGAAAACCGCGAGGAAACGCGGGGCCGCAGAAATGTCGATCTGCCCGGTCCGCTCTGCGAGGTGTTCCGCGGCGAGAGCATCGAGGATCTGGAGGCACAGGCCGCGCGGCTGGGTGAAGGCATGGATTTCATCCTGTTCGACACGCCGGGCCGCGACGATCCCTTCGCCCGCCACGTGGCAACCGAAGCGGATACGCTGGTCACGCCGATGAATGACAGCTTCGTGGACTTCGACCTGATCGGCCAGGTCGATGCCGAAAGCTTCAAGGTCCGCCGCCTGTCCTTCTATGCCGAGCTGATCTGGGAAGCGCGCCTGAAGCGCAGCCGCGCGACCATCGAACAGCAGCGGCGCGAGATGGACTGGGTCGTGGTCAGGAACCGCACCGGCTATACCGATGCCCGCAACCAGCGCCGTATCGATCAGGCGCTGACAGAGCTTTCCAAGCGCGTGGGTTTCCGCGTGTCGCACGGACTTTCCGAACGCGTGATCTACCGCGAACTGTTCCCCTCGGGCCTGACCCTGCTGGACAAGGGTCATCTGGGCGAACTGGGCACCAGCCACCTTGTCGCACGGCAGGAACTGCGCAGCCTCGTGGCTGCTCTCAAGCTGCCCATGCCCGGCAAGGCGCAAGCCGAACCCGTGCTGGTGCAGGGCGAGGCAGCCTAGGCCGGTGAGCAAGCTCCTTTTCCTCGCCGTGATCGGATGCCTGGCCTACAGGATGTTCACGGGCCGCTGGCCGTGGCAGAAGAAGCTGTCGACGCGGCAGCAGGCCATCCTCCGCGCGCGCCGTCTGCTTGGTATAGAGGCGAATGCCAACCGTACTGACATAATTGCCGCGCATAAGCGCCTTGTCGCCATGGTCCATCCGGACAAGGGCGGCACCAATGAGCAGGTGCACGAGGCAAACGCCGCGCGGGACCTGCTGTTCGATGAATTACCGGGGCAGGAGCAATAGCAACCGGTCTCTCCCACAAGTTACAGGAGGCGTAATGACCCACACCTTCCACCCCACCATCCTGCGCGAATACGATATCCGCGGGATCATCGGCGAAACGCTGGGCGCAGATGATGCGCGCGCCATCGGGCGCGGTTTCGGTACGCTGATCAGGCGGGCTGGCGGCAGCAAGGTGGTGGTCGGCTATGACGGGCGCGTATCCTCGCCTATGCTGGAGCACGCGCTGGTGGAAGGGCTGACCTGCAGCGGGGTGGACGTGCGCCGCATCGGCCTAAGCGCCACACCCATGCTCTATTACGCGGAAGCCTCAACCGAAGAGATGGACGGCGGCATTCAGATAACTGGCAGCCACAATCCCGCCAATTATAACGGCTTCAAGATGGTATTTCGCGGGCGTCCTTTCTTCGGCCCAAACATCCTGCGGCTGGGAGAGATGGCGGTGACGGGCGATTGGGATGACGGCGTCGGGTCCGTCGAGGACGTAGACGTCATCGATGCCTATATCGAACGCCTCCTCGAAGGGCTGGACGGGATCGATGCCGATATCCTGTCCGGTCTCAAGGTGGGCTGGGATGCCGGCAACGGCGCTGCTGGTCCCGCTCTGGAGAAGCTGGCGGCGCGCCTGCCCGGCGAGCATCACCTTCTCTTTACCGAAGTCGATGGCGAATTTCCCAATCATCATCCTGATCCAACTGTCCCGGAGAACCTTGAGGATTTGCAAAGGCTTGTCTCCGCAAAGTCCCTCGATTTCGGAGTGGCTTTTGACGGAGACGGTGACCGGATCGGCGCGATCGACGGTGAAGGCCGGGTGATATGGGGTGACCAGCTGCTCATGATCTATGCCGAGGACCTGCTGAAAAAGCGGCCCGGATCCACGATTATCGCCGATGTGAAGGCCAGCCGCGCGCTGTTCGATCACGTGGCGGCCTGCGGCGGCGAGCCGCTGATGTGGAAGACCGGCCACTCGCTGATTAAGTCCAAAATGAAGGAAGTTTCTTCGCCGCTGGCCGGGGAAATGAGCGGCCACGTGTTTTTTGCGGACGAATATTACGGCATTGACGATGCGCTCTATGCCGGTGTGCGCCTGATCGCCGCAGCGGCAAGGCTGGGCAAATCGGTCACCGAATTGCGCGGTGCGATGCCCGCTATGCTCAATACGCCCGAACTGCGCTTCCAGGTGGACGAAGCCCGCAAGTTCGCCGCGATTGACGAGGTGAAGGCCCGGCTGGCCGACAGCCCTGACGAAGTGAACGCCACCGATGGCGTGCGCGTGACCAATGCCGATGGCTGGTGGCTGCTGCGCGCATCGAACACGCAGGATGTGCTGGTGGCGCGCGCTGAAAGCGATAGCGAGGAAGGCCTCCAACGCCTGCTCACCCAGATCGACGAGCAGCTTGCCGCATCGGGCCTCGAACGCGGCGAAAGCGGGGGGCACTAGGCGCGGCCGTGGGCGACCGGCTGGAAGCCTATCTCGCGCGGATCGGGCTGGACGCGCCGCCGCCTGCCACGCCTGCAGGCCTCGCACAGCTGCAGGCCGCGCACCGGCAGGCGATCACATTCGAGAATCTTGATGTGCTGCTGGGCCGCGGCATCCGCATCGGCAGCGATGATGTGTTCGCCAAGCTGGTGGAGCGCAAGCGCGGCGGTTACTGCT
>CAYXTJ010000066.1:0-12043 GCA_964467715.1 uncultured Sphingomonadaceae bacterium | reverse complement strand
AGCCAGGTGGCCGTGCCCACAACATTCAACACGGCCGAAGTCCGCCGGTCTGACGGGCCGCGCCAGCACAACGCCCATGTCGCCTGGGATGGCGGATTTTCGGGCACTGGCGTCACCATCGCGGTGATCGACACCGGGATCGATATCGATAGCCCTGAATTTGCCGGCCGCCTGTCCGCTTCCTCGGTCGATCTCTATTCAAGCCGCGACCAGCTCAACGCCAGCGATGACCACGGTACCAATGTGGCAATGGTGGCTGCTGCCGCGCGCGACAACACCGGCGTGCTGGGCATGGCCTGGGGCGCATCGATCATGGCGATCCGGGCAGACGAGCCGGGCACCTGCGCCACAGACAATCCCGCCGATCCCACAACCGATTGCGGCTTCCTGGACGATGACATCGCGCGCGGGGTGGACCACGCCGTTGCCAATGACTCGAAGGTAATCAACATCTCGCTGGGCGGCGCGGGCGGGGCCAATGCCCGGCTTGAACAGGCGGTGGCTGATGCCACTGCGGCAGGCGTGCTGGTGGTCATCGCGTCTGGCAATGACGGGTTTTCCCAGATGGAGGACTTCGGGGCCGAACTGATCAACGCCGGCGATGGCGCAGTGCTGGTGGTGGGATCGGTAGACGAGAATTACGTCATTTCCGACTTCACCAACAAGCCGGGCACCGAAACCGATTACTTCATCGCCGCGCGGGGCGAGACGATTTGCTGCACCTATGAGGATGGCGAGCTCTTCGTCGATAGCGAAGGATTCATCTACCTCTTTTCCGGAACCAGCTTTGCTGCGCCGCAGGTTGCAGGCGCCGCCGCGCTGCTGGCGCAGGCCTTCCCCAACCTGACCGGGCAGGAGATCGCCGAGATCCTCCTGCGCACCGCCTTCGATGCGGGCGCAACGGGTGATGACGCGGTCTATGGCCGGGGCATCCTTGATATCAACGCTGCATTTCAGCCGCTGGGTTCCACAAGCATCGCCGGGTCTGCCATCCAGCTTTCCCTCGCGGGCATGACCGGCAGCGCCTCGCCTGCGATGGGCGATGCGCTGGCAAGCCAGAGCCTGCAGTCCGTCATCACGGACGAATTCGGCCGCGCTTTCGATGTGGAACTCGGTCCCGGCCTGCGCGCGGCACAGCAAGCCAATCCGCTGCACGGTGCGCTGGCAGGCCAGCAGCGTCATGTGACCGGCGGCAATGAGCGTGCTTCGGTCGCATTCTCGATCAGCGATCAGGGCCGGGTGGAAAGCCTGCGCCTGCAGCGCGGTGAGGCAGAGCAGGCCCGCGTGCTCGCCGCGCGGGTCGCGCTGCAACTCGCGCCGCAAACGCAGCTCGGCTTTGCCTATTCGCAAGAGGCGGACGGGCTGGTGGCGCAATTGCAGGGGCAGGAACAGCCAGCATTTATGGTTGCCGCTTCACCTGCCGGTGATGCCGGCATGTTCCAGGGCAGCGATGCCAGCTTTGCGTTGCGGCAGAAGCTGGGTCCGTGGGGCGTTACGGTCAGCGCATCAAGCGGGAAGACCTGGGCCAGCGCTGTGGAACAGCGCGCAGCGGAACTGCGCGGCGTGCGGGCGCAGCAGGATCTGGCCACAATCGGCCTTTCTTTCGACCGGCGCTTTGGCAATCTCGATACTGCGATGGGCCTCAGCTGGATGGCCGAAGACGCCACCATGCTGGGCGCGCATTTCCAGCCCGGCCTCGGCATTTCCGGGGCAGACAGCCTGTTTGCGGATATGTCGGCCGGATGGAACTTTGCGGATGACTGGCGCGTTGGCGGCAGCCTTCGCCAGGGCTGGACGCGGGCGCGGCACAGCGGCTTCGTGAACGAAGGCTCAAGGCTGAACGCGCGGGCCTTTGCGTTGGACCTGCAGCGGCGCAACCTCTTCTCCAGCGGCGATGCGCTTGCTCTCAGGGTCAGTCAGCCATTGCGGGTGGAAGGCGGGCAGCTGGGCCTGCTGCTGCCCTCCAGCTGGGATTACGAGACCCTTTCTGCGCAATATTCGCTGCAACGCCTGTCGCTGGTGCCCGAAGGGCGGGAACTGGATGCCGAGCTGGCTTGGCGTGGCCCGTTCATGGGCGGCAATGCCGCGGCAAGTCTTTTCTGGCGCAAGGAGCCGGGCCACGTGGCCGATGCGCCCAACGATGGCGGCGTGGCGGTGCGCTGGAGCCGCGCTTTCTAGGTGGTCAACCCGCGCGCGAAATCGACAAGGCCGGTCTGCCGTGTGCGCTTGAGGCGCTCGGCCTTCAGCAGCGTGTGGACCTTCTCGAAGCAGGCTTCGACATCGTCGTTCACCACGACATAGTCATACTCGCTCCAATGGCTCATTTCCGCCTTGGCGCGGTCCATCCTGCCGCGGATCACCTCTTCGCTGTCCGTCCCGCGTGACCGCAGGCGATGCTCCAGCTCGGCCACGCTGGGCGGCAGCAGGAAGACAGAGACCACGTCAGCACCGGCGCGCTGCGACAATTGCTGAGCGCCCTGCCAGTCAACATCGAACAAGAAATCCTGTCCGGCTTCCAGCCCTTGCACCACTGCAGCGCGCGGCGTGCCGTAGAGATTGCTGAACACTTCGGCCCATTCGAGGAAGGCCTCGTCAGCCACACGGGTGCGGAATTCGGCTTCATTCGTGAAGTGATAATCACGCCCGTCCACCTCGCCGGGGCGCATGGGGCGGGTGGTGACCGATACCGACATTGCCAGCGCATCGCTTTCTGCTGCCAGCAGCTTCTTCGCGATCGTCGTCTTGCCTGCGCCCGATGGCGACGAGAGGATGAACATCAGCCCGCGGCGAGGCAGGTCTTGGGAAAGGGAAGAAGCGGAATCGGCCATGACCGCTCTTGGCCCAAGCGGCGCGGTGTTTTCAAGCCTGTTGGCGGATCAATCCTCTGCCTGTTCCAGCAGCTTGGCGTCGCCTGCGCGGCGTGCCTTGCGAATTGCCTTGCCGCGCGAATAAAGCGAGCGGGCAAGAAGGCCAGTGCCCACCAGCGCCGCACCGGGCAGAGACTTGGATGCCAGCTTGGCAATCGCGAAAGATGCCAGCTTCTGGCTGGCTGGCCGGTTCTTCACGATATCGCGCGCGGTCTTGGGGTCATAACGGCCTTTCAGCAGGCCACGTTCGACAAAGGTGCGCAGGGCGTAGGAGCCGGTGCGCATCACGATATCGGCCATCAGCAGATTGGCAGAGGGGTTGTAGGTGGGGCCAGGCACATCCTCGCCGCGATCAATCGCTGGCTGGTTGTCCGTGCCAGTGTCCGATGATCGCTGCGTCATGCCTTTGCCCCTTCGATAAAGATTACTTCTTCTTACCGAAATCCACGGTGACGACATTCGATCCATCTTCGCTTGTCGCAACCGCAGCGCCGCCATCGGTTTCCTCGCCGTCGGAGACTGCCGAAAGGTTGGGCGTCACGTCCACTTCGGCGGCCTGGAACTGCAGACCGAAATCGACAGCCGGATCCACGAAAGCGGTGATTGCGGCGAGGGGAATGATCAATTCGGCAGGGCGCTGGTTGAACGACAGGCCGACCGAAAACAGGCCTTCCTCCACCTTCAGGTCCCAGAACTTGTTCTGCAGGACGATGGTCATCTCGTCCGGGAAACGCTCGCGCAGATCCTTGCGGATATGCACGCCGGGCGCGCCGGTCTTGAAAGTGATGTAGAAGTGATGTTCGCCGGGCAATGCTCCGCCTGCGGCCTCCACTTCGCCCAATACACGGCCGACAACGGCGCGCAGGGCCGTCTGCACGATCTCGTCATAGGGGATCAGGCTATCGGGCGTTTGGTCGCTCATATTGCACGCTAGGTGGCTATTCGGAGGGTTTTGGTCAAGCGGTAAGCAGGTTCTCCTCCACATGCGAATCCTTGCGCGGTCACAATTCACGCCTATAGGCATTGCCCATGAGAACAGGCCGCACAGAGCGAAAGACCGCAGAAACGGATATCCTCGTCGAGGTGAATCTCGACGGGACGGGCGCTTATGACGTTTCCACAGGTATCGGTTTCCTTGACCATATGGTGGAGCAGTTCAGCCGCCATTCGCTGATCGATGTCACGCTGAAGGTGAAGGGTGACCTTCACGTGGACCAGCACCACACCACCGAAGACAGCGCGATCGCGCTGGGTCAGGCGCTGTCGGATGCGCTGGGCGACAAGGCCGGCATTGGCCGTTACGGCGAGGCACACTCGCCGATGGACGAGACGCTGGCCCGCGTCACGCTGGACATTTCCGGTCGCCCCTACCTCGTGTGGAAGGCCCGCTTCACGCAGGAAAAGCTGGGCGAATGGGATACCGAGCTGATCGAGCACTGGTTCCACTCGGTCTCCCAGTCCGCTGGCCTGACGCTGCATTGCCAGGTGCTCTACGGCACCAACAACCACCACATCTGCGAAGCTCTCTACAAGGGTTTCGCCCGCGCCATGCGGCAGGCGGTTGAGCTGGACGCGCGCAAGGGCGGGGCAGTGCCGAGCACGAAGGGGCAGTTGGGTGGGTAAACGGCGACAGCCGCAAGGCCGACCGGCCATCCCCTTCGGCTGGCTGCTTGCAGCAGCCGCTCAGGATGGACTACGCGGGGGCAGCTTGCCTGCCCGCATAGCGAGGAGTGCGCGCCCGGATGGGCGTGCGGAAAGCAAAAATGGCTGAGGCCATTGCGCTGATCGACTACGGCGCGGGCAACCTCCACTCGGTTCATAACGCGCTTGGTGCCGCCGGGGCGGAGCATGTCGCGGTGACTGCCGATCCAGGTCTGGTGTTTGGTGCTCGGCGTATCGTCTTGCCCGGCGTCGGCGCATTCGGAGCCTGCCGCGAGGGGCTGTTCTCCATCCCCGGCATGGTCGAGGCGCTGGAGCAGCGCGTGCTGAAGGACGGTGTGCCATTCCTTGGCATTTGCGTGGGGATGCAATTGCTCGCCACGCGCGGGCTGGAGCATGGCGAGACGCCCGGCCTTGGCTGGATTCCCGGTGATGTGAAGCTGATCGAGCGGACCGATCCCCGGATCAAGGTGCCGCACATGGGCTGGAACGATGTCACCCACGCGCACCACGGAGATGGCTCGGAACTGCTGGAGGAAGGCGAGGCCTATTTCCTCCACTCCTACCACTTCCAGCCGGACAACGGCCATCACGTGGCCGCTATGACCGACCACGGCGGCGGGCTGGTCGCGGCTGTCGCGCGGGACAATATCCTCGGCGTACAATTCCACCCGGAAAAGAGCCAGCGCTACGGGCTGGAACTGATCGCCCGCTTCCTTGAATGGGACCCGAAATGATCGTTTTCCCCGCAATCGACCTCAAGGCTGGCGAAGTCGTGCGCCTTGCCGAAGGGGATATGGACCGCGCCACCGTTTATGGTGACAATCCCGCCGCGCAGGCGCTGATCTTCGCCGAAGCGGGCGCGCAGCACCTGCACGTGGTGGACCTTGACGGCAGCTTTGCCGGTCGCACCGAGAACCGCGAGGCGGTGGAAGCCATTATCGAGGCTTTCCCCGGCTATGTGCAGCTGGGCGGCGGCATCCGCGATGCGGCCACGGTGGAAGGCTGGTTCAACCTCGGCGTGGCGCGCGTGGTGATGGGCTCAGCCGCGCTGAAGGACCCGGAATTCGTGAAAGAAATGGCCCGCGAATGGGAAGGCGGCATCGTCGTCGCCGTGGACGCGCGCGATGGCATGGTGGCGACTGAGGGCTGGGCCGAAGTGTCCGACGTGCCCGTGGTCGATCTTGCCCGCCGCTTCGAGGATGCCGGCGTTGCCAGCCTGCTGTTCACCGATATTGGCCGCGATGGCTTGCTGAAAGGCTGCAACGTGCAGGCGACGGTGGACCTCGCCCGTGCGGTGGACATTCCCGTGATCGCCAGCGGCGGCGTGAAGGGGCTGGACGACATCCACATGCTCGCGCTGCAGGCAGACCAGGGCATCGAAGGCGTGATCACAGGCCGTGCGCTCTACGAGGGGCGGCTGGACCTTGCGACCGCGATTGCGTTGGCGAACCGGGCATGACTGTCCGTATCCGCGTCATCCCCTGTCTCGACGTGGCTGATGGCCGCGTGGTCAAGGGTGTGAACTTCGTAGACCTGAAAGACGCCGGCGATCCGGTGGAGCAGGCACAGGCCTATGATGCGGCAGGCGCCGACGAGCTGTGCTTCCTCGACATTTCCGCCAGCCACGAAGGGCGCGGCACGCTGCTCGATATCGTTCGGCGCACGGCGGAAGTATGCTTCATGCCCGTTACCGTGGGTGGCGGTGTGCGCAGCGTCGAGGATGCGCGCGCGCTGTTGCTGGCGGGGGCAGACAAGGTGGCGGTGAATTCCGCTGCCGTATCGCGCCCCGAAGTCGTCACCGAAATTGCCGAGAAGATGGGCAGCCAGTGTATCGTCGCATCCGTCGATGCGCGCTGGGTGCATGACCATTGGGAAATCTTCACCCACGGCGGCAGGCGGGCGACCGGCATCGATGCCATCGAACACGCGGTGAGGCTCGCTGAAATGGGCGCGGGCGAATTGCTTGTCACCAGCATGGACGGGGACGGGACCAAGAAGGGTTACGACCTCAAGCTCACCCGAACCATCGCCGATGCGGTATCCGTGCCGGTGATCGCCAGCGGCGGCGCGGGCACGCTGGACCACCTTGTGGAAGGCGTGACCGAGGGCCGTGCGAGCGCCGTGCTGGCCGCCAGCATCTTCCATTTCGGCACCTATTCCATCGCCGAAGCGCACGCCGCGCTGCGGGCTGCCGGGCTTCCGGCAAGATCCTGAAATACCAGTAAAAACCGGCTTAGGGTTTATCCGCGAACGGTCCCAAAAAGGGACGTTAATCTCTGCCCGATTGCGAGAATCGGCTCGGAAGCGTCTGGCGAATGCATGGTCGCACGCATCCTCCTCGTCCTGTCATTTGCCCTCGTGCTCTTCGCTGCACCTGCCAGCGCGGCAGACGGCACGGCGCAGGTCCCCGAAGGTTCCAGCCTCACGCTGTTTGCCCTGGGCCTTGCCGGGGTGATGATCGGTCGGCGTTTTTCCAGCCGCAAGCGCGAAGACAAGAACGCCGAGGACTGATCCCCTCGCTCGTATGGGCGCTTGACTGCCACGCGCAGCCTGCGCATGTCACCTGCCCATGGATATCCTCGACCACCTCGAACAGGTCATCGCCCAGCGGGCCGGTGCCTCTCCTGATGAAAGCTACGTCGCCAAGCTGAATGCGCGCGGCATGCCGGTGATCGCCCGCAAGCTGGGCGAAGAAGGCTTGGAAGCGGCCATCGCCGCCATCTCAGGCGACGATGAAGAGCTGGTGGGCGAGGCGGCAGACATCATCTTCCACCTGCTGGTGGCGCTGCAGGTGCGCGGATTGTCACTCGCAGACGTGAAGGCCGAGCTGGAAAAGCGCGAAGGCGTGTCCGGACTTGTCGAGAAGGCATCGAGGCCTGAATAATGACCATCGACCCCAAGGGCACTTACGATCCCGACAATATCTTCGCGAAGATCCTGCGCGGGGAGATTCCGAACAATACGGTTTACGAAGACGAGCACGTGCTTGCCTTCCATGACATTGCCCCGCAGGCGCCGGTGCATGTGCTGGTGATCCCCAAGGGGGCCTATGTCAGCTGGGACGATTTCACCGCCAACGCATCGGCCGAGGAAATCGCCGGTTTCGTGCGCGCAGTGGGCCATGTCACGCGTGAGCTGGGGCTGGTCGAGCCGGGCTATCGCATGATGGCGAATGTCGGCCACGATGGCGGGCAGGAAGTGCCGCACCTGCATGTCCACCTGTTCGGCGGGAAGCCATTGGGCCGCATGATCGCGGGCTGAGGCGAATCGCGCTGGCGGCAAGCTGAACAAATTGCGCTTGCCGTGCGAGTCCGCCCCCCGCTATTGCTGTGTCGGGATGGGCAAGCAGCTGAACACCGATGATGGCACCTTGGAAGGGCGCAAGCACTTCTTCCCGGTGCGCATCTATTACGAGGATACGGACCTGTCCGGCCTCGTCTACCATGCCAACTACCTGAAATATTGCGAACGCGCCCGCTCCAGCCTGTTGCGGATGCTCGGCATAGACCAGCGCGCCGCGCATGAGGCGGGTGAGGGCAACTATGCCGTGGCCGATGCCAACATGCGTTTTTTGTTGCCGGCGAAGCTCGATGATTCACTCACCGTTCAAACTGAATGTGTGGAACTGAAGGCCGCCAGCGTTCGTTTGGCGCAAAAGGTTTTCAGGGGGGATGACTTGCTTGTCGAATTGAGCTTGCGCGTGGGATTCATCGCCCCCAATGGTCGCCCGCGCCGCCAGCCCGATGCCTGGCGCGCGGCATTTTCCGATCTTGTTGTGAAAGAGAGCGAATGACACTGCTTGACCTGACTGCAGCCGCCGGTGCCGCCACCGGATTTTCGGCCCCCACACGGTTCGATCCGCTGCAGCTTTTCATGGATGCCGATATCGTTGTGCAGGCCGTGATCGTGGGCTTGCTGCTGGCGTCCATCTGGGTGTGGACGATCATTGTCTCCTTCTCGATGAAGATGGGCTCCGTCGGACGCCGCTGCGCTGCCTTCGAGCAGGAGTTTTGGCAGCATGATGACCCCGAAACGCTGATCTCGCGCGGCAAGTCCGACAATCCCAGCGGCCGCGTGGCTGCAGCTGGTCTTTCCGAATTCCGCCGTTCGACCAAGGCAGGCCTGAAGGATCGCCTCGCCACTTCGGGCCGCATCGCGCAGGCGATGGAAGGGCAGGTCGCAGTGGAGGCAGACAAGCTGGCCGAACGGCTGAACTTCCTTGCCACCACCGGCTCCGTCGCGCCTTTCGTGGGCCTGTTCGGCACGGTGTGGGGCATCATGAACAGCTTCTTCCAGATCGGCATGCAGGCCAACAGCTCGCTCGCCGTGGTTGCTCCCGGCATTTCCGAGGCACTGTTCGCCACTGCCATCGGCCTGTTTGCAGCCATCCCCGCGGTGATCGCCTACAACCGCTTTTCCAACAGTGTGGACCGCTTCGATGCCCGCCTGCAACGCTTTGCTGACCGCGTACACGCACAGGTCAGCCGCGAGCTGGAGAACGCCTGATGGCGATGGGCCTTCATGCCTCATCGCGCGGTCGCGGGCGGTCTCGCCGCCGTGCGCCGATGGCGGAAATCAATGTCACGCCATTCGTGGACGTGATGCTGGTGCTGCTGATCATCTTCATGGTCACTGCGCCGCTACTCGCCAGCGGCGTGCCGGTGGAACTGCCCGAAAGCCGCGCCAATCCGCTGGATCAGGACCGGGACCAGATCACCATCTCCATCGACCGTGCGGGCTTCATCTACCTGAATGATGTGACGGTGGAGGAAGGCGGGCTCGCGATCGCGCTCGATTCTGTCGCAGCCAGCGGCGGCGGTACCCCGCCCGATGTGGTGCTGCGCGCTGATACCGGCCTTGATTATGGCCGCGTGATGGCGGTGATGGGCGAATTGAACCGCGCCGGTTTCAACACCATCTCGCTGGTCACGAGAGGTTCATCCGAGGCCCCATAGCCCATGGCCATAATGGCAGACATCTCCACCATCTCTCGTGAGGAAAAGATCGGCCTGCTGGTGGCAGGTACGGCGCATGTCGCGCTGGCTGTCGCTTTGCTGATTCAGGCCGGACTTGAGCGGGATTACACGCCACCCCAGCGCATCACGGTGAGCCTTGCCAGCGACGTCAGCCTGCAATCGACAGCGCCTGATCCGTCGGACGAGCCTGCCGCCTCATTGGCGCCGACCCTGTCTGACCAGTCCACGCCCGAGACCGTGGAGCCGCTGGAAAGCACAGTACCTGACACCGCGCCGCCCGTGCCCGCGCCAACCCAACGTGCTGTCACTCCGCGCCCGCAACGAACGGCTGCACCCACGCCAACACTCACCCCGCGCGCCACGCAGACGCAGGCCCCGCGCCCGCAGCCCACGCGCTCTCAGGCTGCCACTGGTTCGCGCCTGAACGACAACTTCCTTGAAGGTGTGAGCGATTCCACTGGTTCGCAGGGAGAAGCGGCAGAAGCGATCTCGCCGCAGGTGACCAGCTCGATCCGCATGGCGATCGATCGCCAGCTCAAGCCGCACTGGAATCCGCCTTCAGGTCTTGGTGTTGACCAGTTGGTGACGGTGGTCAGCTTCAAGCTCAACCGCGATGGCAGCCTCAACGGCGCGCCGCGCGTGGTACGCACCACCGGGCAGAACGACAACAACCGTACGCAGGTCGCACGCCACCAGGAGCAGGCAGTCCGCGCGGTGCGCCTTGCTGCGCCTTTCAATCTGCCCGAACGCTATTACTCCGTCTGGCAGGACATCGAATGGAATCTCGACAACAGGCTGGCCCAATGAACATACGCATACTCTCTTCCACATGGATCGCTGCCTGCCTGGTTGCCCTGGCCTTGCCAGCAGAGGCGCAAGACACATTGACCTTGCCCGGGGACGAGGTGGAAGTGCTGGAGCAAGAGGCAGCCAGTTCCGGCCCGCTGACCGGCACGACCACCGCTGACAGCTGGCAGGACCTTGGCATCGCCATCGCCGGTTTTGCCACCAACGAGAACGTCCCCACGCCCGCCAATGCGCAAGGTACGCAGGCGCTGGGGCTGGAGCTGTCCCGCTTGGTCCATAATGACCTGCGCAACAATGGCCTGTTCCGCCCCGTAGGACCCGACGCGCTGCCGCGTCCCACCTATGCCCAGATCACTTCGCCCGCCTGGGGCACGTGGCGTGGGCGCAGCGCGGAAATGCTGGTGCATGGCTATGTTCGCGCCAACATCGACGGCCGGCTGACAGTGGGCTGCTATCTCTATGACGTGATCCTTGAGGAAGAACTGGTCCGTGCCGGATGGGTTTTTGCCCCTGCGGAATGGCGCCGCGCGGCGCACAAATGCGCTGACCTTGTCTATTCGCGCCTGTCGGGTGAAGACCCGTTCTTTGACAGCCGCATCGCCTATATCGCCGAAACCGGCCCCAAGGATAACCGCACCAAGCGGCTCGCCATCATGGATAGTGACGGGGCGAACCACCGCTTCATCACCAATGGCCAGTCCAAGGCGCTTACCCCGCGCTATTCGCCGGATTATTCCAAGATCGCTTACCTGTCCTACATGGATGGCAATCCGCGTATCTATGTCTATGACATCGGCACCGGCCAGCAGACGCTGGTGACGCAGAGCAGCAACCCCACCTTTGCTCCGCGCTGGAGCCCCGATGGCCGCTACCTGCTCTATTCCATGGCGATTGCGGGCAATACCGATATCTACCGCGTTCCCGCCGCCGGCGGCACACCGATCCGCCTGACCTTCAGCCCGGCGATCGAGGTGGGCGGTTCCTATTCGCCCGACGGTAGCCAGATCGTGTTCGAAAGCGACCAGAGCGGCACGCAGCAGTGCTACATCATGAACACGGACGGTTCGAACCAGCGCCGCATCAGCTTCTTCGGCGGGCGCTGTGCCACGCCGGAATGGAGCCCGCGCGGTGACCAGATCGCCTTCACCCATATCGTTGGCGATTTTCATATTGCGGTGATGAACACCAATGGTCGCGGCATGCGCACGCTGACCAATGGCTGGCAGGACGAGGCCCCGACCTGGGCCCCCAACGGCCGCATCATCCAGTTCTTCCGGACCGAGAGGAATTCCGGCGACACGTCAATCTGGCAGGTGGACCTGACCGGCGAGAAAGAGCGTCGCCTGAACACTCCGGTCGGAGCGTCAGACCCGGCTTGGGGACCGGTTCTGCCATAAATGCGTTGTCTCCCCCGTGGGCAGCGGTACACTGCCCTTTCCTATCGAGGAGTCTGAATATGCGTATTGCCGTCATTCTCGCTGCCACCAGCACACTGGCGCTGGCGGCCTGTTCCAAGGAAGCCCCGGCTGAACTGCCCCCCGTGCAGGAGACGCAGGCACCGGTCGTCCGCCCCACGCCGACGCCCACACCGCCCGCTGGCCCGGCTGAAGGTTCGCAGGAACACTTCCGTATGACCATGGCCGGCCGTGACGTGATCTATTTCGATACCGACATGTCCAACATTGACAGCCAGGACGCCATCGCCTTGCGCGCACAGGCTGAATACATGCT
>CAYXTJ010000065.1:0-12049 GCA_964467715.1 uncultured Sphingomonadaceae bacterium | reverse complement strand
TTTCGCGGACGCTTTCGTCCAGACCGGCCATTTCAGCGATACCGCCAGCATTGTCCGTCACCGGGCCATAGGCGTCGAGCGCCACGACCATGCCTGCCAGCGCCAGCATGGCGGTGGCCGCATAGGCGATGCCGATCAGGCCAGCCAACTGGTAAGCGATGATGATGCCCGCCACGATCACGATCGTGGGCAGGGCAGTCGCTTCCAGCGAAACGGCAAGGCCCTGGATCACATTGGTGCCGTGGCCCGTTTCAGAAGCCTTGGCGATCGAGCGGACCGGGCGATAGTTGGTGCCGGTGTAATACTCGGTGATCCAGATGATCAGGCCGGTGATGACGAGGCCGAGCAGCGAGCAGTAGAACAGGTGGCGACCGGTAAATTCGGTGCCCGGAACCACTGCCGAGGTGCCGATGGCAGCATCGGTTGCGAACCAGATGGCGGGGATCGCCAGCACGGCAGAGACAAGGAAGCCCTTGTACATCGCGCCCATCACATTCGTGCCGCCGCCAAGGCGGACGAAGTAGGTGCCGATGATGCTGGTGACGATGCAGACGCCGCCGATCAGCAGCGGCAGCGCCATCAGGTTGGGCAGCATGTCGCCGGCAGCCTTCAGCAGCAGCGCGGTGAGCACCATCGTAGCGCCCACGGTGACGACATAGGTTTCGAACAGGTCGGCAGCCATGCCGGCGCAGTCGCCCACATTGTCACCCACGTTGTCCGCAATCACGGCCGGGTTGCGGGGATCATCTTCAGGGATGCCTGCTTCAACCTTGCCGACAAGGTCAGCGCCCACGTCAGCAGCCTTGGTGAAGATACCGCCGCCCAGACGCGCGAAGATGGAGATGAGCGATGCGCCGAAGGCAAGGCCGACAAGGCCATCCACCACGGTGCGATCTTCACCGCCAACGCCGTGCCCGGCAATCGCAGTCAGGTAATAGTAGAAGCCGGCAATCGCCAGCAGGGCGAGGCCAGCAACCAGCAGGCCGGTGATGGCGCCAGCACGGAAAGCCAGCGTCAGGCCCTGCTGCAGGCCCTTTTCAGCCGCAGCAGCCGTGCGCACGTTCGCGCGCACCGAGATGATCATGCCGGCAAAGCCCGCCACGCCTGAAAGGATCGCGCCGAGCACGAAGCCGATGGCCGGAACCGCGCCAAGGAACACGGCAACGATCACCGCCACGACCACGCCGACAACGGCAATCGTGGTGTACTGGCGCTTCAGATAGGCTTGGGCGCCTTCCTGGATAGCGGCTGCGATTTCCTGCATTTTCGCGTTCCCGGCATCCGCGCCGAGAACCTGGCGACTGGTGATAAAGCCGTAAACCACGGCCAGCGCACCCAGTATGATTGATAGTAAAACGAGGTCCATGACCCGTATACCCCCTCTTCCAAATGAAAACGGCCCGGTTTGCCCGGGTCCGCGTTGAGGACAACAGGGCTAATTGCCATGGGCGCAATTGCAAGCGGAAAGGGGGATTATCCCCGCCTTGGCGCGCTATTTATGGGTGTAACCCAGCCCTTCGGGGTTCAGCAGCGCCTCCCCGTCAAGGAACAGCGGGGCAAAACCGCGCGGCTCGACGGTGCCGATACGGGTGGCGGGCACGGGTGATTCCGTGCCAGCGGGCAGGGTGAAGAGCAACTGGTAGTCATCGCCCCAGGTCAGGCAATCGATGCGGCGCGAAGTATCGGCGACAGGCATCGCCGCGCTGTCGATGGCGATCGAGGCAGCGCTTGCCTCGGCCATGCGGAAGGCATCCAGCAGCAGCCCGTCAGACACATCCATCATCGCCGTGATGTGCGGGGCGAGGGCCTTGCCTTCGGTAAGCAGCGGTTGGGGCCGCGAATAGGCGGCATGGCCTGCACCGGTGCCATCGCGCAGAGCCTCGAAGCCGAGCATGGCTGCGCCGAGAGTTCCGGTGACGTGGAGCGTATCGCCCAACTGCGCGCCGGAGCGGGAGGGAACTGGCGTATGCGTCGCGCGGCCAATCGCGGTGATGCCGTGGCTCCTAGCACCTTCGCCTGAAACCGTATCCCCGCCCAGCAGCGGCACGTTGTAGGCGCCAAGCACCTCTGCCAGCCCTTCGGCAAAGCGGGCATCGTCTTCACCCAGCATATGGCCCAGCAGCACGCCCACGGGTTCTGCGCCCTTGGCGGCAAGGTCTGACAGGTTCACCGCGACCAGCTTGAACGCCACGTCTGCCATGTCAGCGCCCGCAAGGTAATGCGTGCGCTCCACCATCATGTCATGCGTGAGGATGAGCGTCTCGCTGCCCAGTTCGAGCACGGCGCAATCATCGACAAGCCCGCGCGCCGCGGGATGCGTGGCGAGTGCCCGCAGCGATTGGATGAAGTCAGCCTCGCGGCTCACCGAACCTCTTTGCCGATGGCATCAAGCACGCCGTTGACGAATTTCGCTTCGCGCTCGTCAAAGAAGGCGTGGGCGACATCGACATATTCGCTGATCGCGGTGGCTTTTGGCACATCGGCGCGGGCGAGCAGTTCGTAAGTGCCGCAGCGCAGGATCTGGACCATCGTCTTGTCGAGGCGCACCAGCGTCCATCCTTCGGCCAGCTTGCTGGCAACCAGCGTGTCGATCTCCTCGTCCCGCGCGATCACGCCGCTTACCACATCGTCGAAGAACTCGACTTCGGCATCGGCATACTGGTCTTCCTCGATTTCCTTGCCCAGCCGGTGCTGGTGGAATTCATCGAGCAGCTTTGCCGTGGGCGTGCCTTCCATATGGCGCTGATATAGCGCCTGGACGGCGGCGAGGCGCGCGGCAGAGCGCGCGGTGGATCGGGCGGACTTGGTCATTTGAGGCGCACCTGCACGGATTTTGCGTGAGCGGGAAGCCCTTCCATCTCGGCAAGGGCGACAGCGGCAGGGCCGATCTTGCCCAGCGAAGCCTCGTCCAGACCCAGAAAGCTGGTGCGCTTCATGAAGTCGAGCACGGAAAGGCCGCTGGAAAAGCGGGCGCGGCGGCCGGTGGGCAGCACGTGGTTGGGGCCGGCTACATAATCGCCAACCGCTTCCGGCGTGTGGCGGCCAAGAAATACGCTGCCTGCGTGGCGCAGCTTGTCGAAGAAGCTTGGCGGATCATCGACCGACAGTTCGACATGTTCTGCAGCAAGGCGGTTCGCAAGTGCAGTGCCTTCTTCAAGCAGGTCCTCCACCACCAGCAGCACACCGTAATCGTCCCAGCTGGAACGGGCGGTCTTATGGGTGGCGAGCTGCGCGCAGGTCACGTCCACGGCATCTTCCACCTGTTCGGCGAAAGCCGCGTCCTCGGTGATCAGGATGCTCTGCGAGGTCGGGTCATGCTCTGCTTGGCTGAGCAGGTCAGCTGCAATCCATTCCGGGTTGGACTTGTTGTCGGCAATCACCAGGATTTCGCTGGGGCCTGCCACCATGTCGATGCCGACCACGCCATAGAGCTGGCGCTTGGCTTCGGCGACAAAGGCGTTGCCCGGGCCGGTGATGACATCGACCGGCTGGATCGTCTCGGTGCCATAGGCGAGCGCGGCCACGGCCTGTGCGCCGCCGACCCGCCAGATCTCGTCCACGCCAGCCACGTGGGCAGCAGCGAGCACCAGCTCGTTCACCTTGCCATGCGGGGTGGGGGTGGTCACGACCAGCCGCCCGACGCCTGCCACCTTCGCGGGTATCGCGTTCATCAGCAGGCTGGAAGGATAGGCTGCGCGGCCGCCGGGCACGTAAAGACCGGCGGCATCGACCGGATACCAGCGCGCGCCAAGGCGGACACCGGCATCGTCGGTATAGTCGCGGTCTTCGGGCAGCTGGGCTTCGTGATAGGCACGGATGCGCGATGCGGCGAGGTTCAGCGCATCGCGCAGTGTCGGCTCCAGCGCATCGTAGGCAGCCTTGCAGGCATCTGCCGGGATCGACCAGCCGCCTGCTGCCAGATCGTGGTGATCGTAATTGGCAGTCAGCGCATGCAGCGCCGCATCTCCGCCGTTCTTGATGCGGCCCAGGATTTCGGAAACCACGCGGCTGACATCGTCATTGCTCTCGCGCCGGTCATTGACGATTTCGGCAAAGCGCCGCTCGAAATCGGGATCAGTGGTCTTCAGGCGCTGCATCAGGCGGCATCCTGCGCAGCATTGGCGCGGAAGGCTTCGACCAGCGCGGCCACGCGGCTGTCAGTCTTCAGGGCGGCGCGGTTGACGATCAGCCGGGCGCTGATGTCCATGATGTGGTCTTTCTCCACCAGCCCGTTCTGCTGCAGGGTGCGGCCGGTAGAGACAAGGTCCACGATGCGGCCGGCGAGGCCCAGAGAAGGCGCGAGTTCCATCGCGCCGTTCAGCTTCACGCATTCGGCCTGCACGCCGCGCTGTTCGAAGTGGCGGCTGGTGATGTTGGGATATTTGGTGGCGATGCGCAGGTGGCTGGCGTGGCCTGCGGCGGCCTCGCTGCCTTCCACCGGCTCTGCCACGGACAGGCGGCAGTGGCCGATATCGAGGTCAACCGGTGCGTAAAGCTCCGAATAGCTGAATTCCTCGATCACGTCCGAACCCACGATGCCCACCTGCGCCGCGCCGAAAGCCACGAAGGTCGCCACGTCGAAAGCGCGCACGCGGATGATGCGCATGTCGTCCGCCTCGCAGGCAAAGCTCAGCGACCGGTCAGCCTTGTCATGGAAGGCGGAAACAGGCACGACGCCCGCGCGCGCCATCACGGGCAGCGCCTCTTCCAGGATCCGGCCCTTGGGCACGGCGAAGGTCAGTGGTCGGGGTGCAGTCTGGCTCATGGGCGGGCATGTAGTTTGCAAGTGCGGAAAGGGCAATCACCTTGGCAGCGAAAGACGATCCGGTAGCAGCGATGGAAATCCCGACGATTGCCGGGGCGCTGGAATGGCATGCCGCGCATTGCGAACGCTCCGATGCGCCGATCACCGCGCGGGTGATCCGCGCGCTGCTTCCGGTGATGGAAAGCGATACCGCCACTGGCCGCCAGTTGAAGGAATGGCAGGGGCAGGCGATCGAGGATGCGCTGGCACTGCGGATCACGGCGGGCATTCATTCGCTCTACCTCAATGGCGAAGATGCGCGGCTGGACCCGGTGTTTGCCGGGCTGGTCACAGATCAGGGACAGGTGGATGCCATCGTGACAGAAGCGGTGGAGACGTGTGACCACATGCTGCTCAAATGGTTCGACAGCCCACCGCAGACCAACGAAGCGGGCCGCTCCGCCAGCGTGATGGGCGCGCTCTTGTGGCTTTCCACGAAACTCGGCCCGAAGTTCGAACTGACGGAGATCGGCGCCAGCGCGGGCATCAACACCATGATGGCGCGCTATCATTACGATCTTGGCGGCACCACGGCAGGCCCGAGCCTGTCGAGCATGCAGATCAAGCCCGAATGGCGCGGTGATGCCCCGCCGCAGGCCGACGTGCAGATCACCGACATCGCTGCCTGCGACATTGCCCCGGTGGACCTGACCGACGAGGCGCAGGCACAGCGCCTCAAGGCCTATGTCTGGGCAGATGCGCAGGTGCGCATGGCGCGGATGGACGCGGCAATTGCGCTGGCAAAGAAGATGCCGCCCGACCTTGTGAAGATGGACGCGGTCGATTTCGTGCGCGAACGCCTGACCCGGCCGCAGGAGGATGGCGTCACCCGCGTGCTGTTCCACACGATCATGTGGCAGTACCTGCCGCAGAGCTCGCGCGATGCGATCAGGGCCATGATGAACGAAGCGGGCGAGGCGGCCACGCCGGACAAGCCGCTGGCGTGGGTCCGGCTGGAAACCAACCGCAAGACCTTCCGCCACGAACTGAAGGTGAAATACTGGCCCGATGGCGAAGAAGTGGTGCAACTCGCCGAAGCGCATCCGCACGGTGCATGGGTGCAGTGGCTGGCGTGAGCCTTACCGCCCCGGCGGGACCATGATGTCGAACAATTCGATCTCGAAGATCAGCGTGGCAGCGGGCGGGATCGGGCCGGCGCCGCGCGGGCCGTAGCCCATGTCTGCGGGCACGATGATTTCCGCCCTGTCACCGACGCCCATGTAGGGGATGGCGACCTGCCAGGCGCGGATCAGGCGGCTGAGCGGGAAGGTGACGGGATCGCCGTCCTCGCTGCTGTCGAACACTTCGCCATTGGTCAGCCTGCCGGTGTAATGCACCTGCACGATATCGCGCACGGTCGGGGCCGGGCCGGTGCCGTCCCCGCTGATGCGGCGGAAACGCACGCCGCCATCGAGGATGTACCAGCCGTCTGCCGGCTGGGCGGCGGCAAGCGCGGCCTGCTGCTGGTTGAACCATGCAGAGGACTGGGTGATGTCGAAGGGCTGCTCGCCAGCCTCCTGCGCCGTGGCAGGGGTGGCAAGGAGCAGGGCGGCGATGAATGCTGCAGGGGCAAGCGCGATGGTCTGTTTCATGGCGCGGATGTGTAACCCCGGCATCGGCCCGCGCAAGTCCAAACTCCGGCCCGCATTGAGGCACTGGCAAATCGCACCGATTGCGCTAATCCTTCGCGCGCCAAATCTTGGGAAGAGGGATTTCACAAATGCGCATTCTGACTGCCGCCGCACTCGCCGCCACGCTGGGCCTTGCTGCCTGTTCGCAATCTCCTGCAGAACCGCCACTTGATGGCAGCTGGACGCTGGATGGTGATGCCTCGCACATGGCCTTTGTTACGGTGAAGGCCGGGCAGGTGGCCGAAGCGCACAAGTTTGGCGGGCTTTCGGGATCGGTCAGCGACACCGGCGAAGCGCAGCTGGTGGTGGACCTTGCCAGCGTGGACACGGCGATCGACGTGCGCAACGAACGGATGCGCGAGATGCTGTTCAACGTGCCCGAATTTCCCAGGGCCACCGTCACCACCACGCTTGATCCGGCCACTTTTGCCAACCTCAAGACCGGCGAGACCCTGACCCAGCCGGTCACCGCTACGCTGGACCTGCATGGCGCCAGCAGCGAGATCACGACGGACCTTTCCGTAAGCCGCATGGGCGCGAACACGGTGCGCGTTTCCACCGTGGCCCCGATCATCGTGGCAGCCGATGCCTATGGCCTTGGCGAAGGTGTGGAAGCCTTGCGCGAAGTGGCCAATCTGGAATCGATCACCGGGCAGGTGCCGGTCACCTTCTCGCTCACTTTCGTAAAGCAATAACAGCAGGATATCGCTGGTTCTTCAGGGATAGCTTACGGTCTTGGGGTTGTCGGGGAGGGGGATGAAATCCTCCTCGTCACCCGGAACTTTCGGGAAGCGGCCTTCGCGCCAGTCTTCCTTGGCCTGGTTGATCCGGTCGCGCCGGGAACTGACGAAGTTCCACCACACGTGGCGCCGTTCGGGGAAGGCCTCACCGCCCAGCAGCATCACCTTGCCGCCTTTTTGCGAAGACAGCATCATCGCGTCTCCGGGGCGGATCAGGTAGAGAGTATAGAGCTGCAGGCTGTCACCGCCCAGCGTCGCTTCTCCGCCCACCAGCATTACTGCGCGCTCGTCTGCTTCGGCATCGATCGGGATCATCCCGCCGGGCGCGAGGTTGATTTCGGCATAGATGGTCTCTGCATGGGTGGTGGTGCTGGCACCCGCACCCCACAGCTCGCCCATGATCACCCGTGCGCTGGCGCCGCTGTCCTCCACCACCGGCAAATCGCTGACCGCTTCGAAGGCGGGGTCGATCTCCTCCATGGCTTCGGGCAGGGCCAGCCAGGTCTGCATGCCGTACATCGCCGAGCCGCTGTCGCGCTCGCTTTGCGGCGATCGTTCGGAATGGACGATGCCCTTGCCCGCGGTCATGAGGTTCACCGTGCCGGGACGGATGGTGGAATACGTGCCCAGGCTGTCGCGATGGTCAATCGCGCCTTCGAACAGCCAGGTGACGGTGGCAAGGTTGATATGCGGATGCGGCCGCACATCCATGCCTTCGCCTGTCTCCAGCCGCGCCGGGCCGAACTGGTCCACGAACACGAAGGGGCCGACCATGCGGCATTCCTTGCTGGGCACTGCGCGGCGGACCTGAAAGCCCCCCAGATCATGGGTGACGGGGGTAACGGTCTGCATGATGCTCATCGCGTGCGCTCCTGTGGACGGATGGGTAACGGGCCTATTGCTGGTCCAGTTCCTCGTAAAAGCGGAATATGCCGTCTTCGTTGAAGTCGATCCGCCTTTCGGAGGCGAGATAGGCGGCCACACCTTCGATATCGGGCACGGTCGCCTGCACGCCTTCGAGATAAGGGAAATGCCCGCGGAAATGTTCCATCAGCCGCGGGAAGGCATAGTCGAGGCCTTCGATCAGCTGGAACAGGCTGGTGTCGACATGGCTCCACTGCTGGCCGAGCACGAAGGGCCCGCCGCTGGCCGCCACTGCGTTCTCGAAATGGATCAGGTATTTGGGCAGCCGGTTCTCGCGGAAATCATGCGCCATCTCGTAAGCCGCATCCATCTGGTCTGCATAATGCAGGCCGGGTGCGACGGGGTGGTGGGTGCGGAACACCTCCTCCACAAGGTCGGCAATGTCCATCTGCAATTGCACCAGTTGCAGGTCCGTCTCCAGCTCGCCTGATCCCAGCCCCTCGCGGTCCTGCAGGTAGGTGAGGATCAGCGGCGTCTGTGCAACGCACACCTCGCCATCGACAAGATAGGGCGGAGCGAAAGGGCGGATGCCCTGCCGCGCGTGCATGTCCTCAACCAGCGCGTCTGCACCCTCGAGGCGGGCCATGTCCTCATATTCGATCTCGGCGGCTTCCATGTAGAGCCGCACGAACTCGCCGCGACCGGGGAAGTCGGGCCAGTACCAGAGCTGGGTGGTCACAGCGGGAAGTCTCCTTCATAACCGGCCGCGCGGGACATCGCCTGCAGTTCGGGCGACTGATGCGCCCAACCGGCGGGGAACGTGTCAGCCTTGTTCTTCGCGGCCGGATCGGCTCCGGCTTGCAGCAACAGGGCGACCACCTGCTTGTCATACGGGGTCTGGCCCGGCTGGGTGATCATCGATGCCTCGCGGGTGGCTTCCCCCAAGGGGCCATTGCCGAAACTGTTGGTGATGTTGGGGTCGGCTCCTGCCTCCAGCAGCAGGCGGACAGCATCGGTCCTGCCGTAAAAGCTGGCGATGGCGAGCATGGTGTAGCCCTTGCGGTCCTTGTGGTTCGGATCAAGCCCGCCTTCGAGCGCCGCCTGCAATGTGGGAATGTCGCCCTCCATCGCGGCATACCACGCGGGATAGCGGCCCCCTTTGTCCTTCTCGGCCGGTGGAGGCGGAGGCGGAGGCTTTCCCTTGCCGAAGAACTTGTCGAACATTGGTTATTCTCCGGGAGAACTGGCCTTGATGGCGAGGGCGTGGACCCGATCGCCGGGAATATCGCCCAGCGCCTTGTTGACCATGCGTTGGCGCATCACGCGGTTGATGCCCGTGAAGGCCTCGGCCTCAATCACCACGGTAAAATGCGATTCCCCGCTGCCATCGTCGCCCGAATGGCCGCGATGCATGGCGCTGTCATTGATGACGTCCAGCTTCGTTGGCGCGAAGGCCTGGGTCAGAAGTTGTTCCATTTCCTGCTGGATGGGTCCGGCCACGAATTTGCTCCTGCCTGTGAATTTTTTTGGGGTTCGCCCCGCCATATGGGGTTCCAATCTGGCGCTGCATACCCCAGTTTCAAGCGAATGCGCTCCCACAAATTTCATGGACGATACGAGGAAGAAGGCCGCACTTGCGAAGCCCCCGGCTGCGCCGAGGCGGGCGAATTCCGCGCGCCCGGTGGCCGTGGCCACGGGTTTGACGGACCGGGCGAATGGCGCTGGTTCTGCCTTGACCATGTGCGCGAATTCAACGCCGGTTATGATTTCTTCGAAGGGATGAGCGCGGACGAGATCCTGACCGCGCAGTCCCCCGTATCCGGCTGGCAGACCGAAAGCCGCGCCTTCCGGCCCACCGCTGGCGTGAATGGCATGCCGCGCTGGGCCGATTTTGACGATCCGCTGGACGCCATCGGCGCGCGGGCGGGCGATATCAGGCGCAAGGCGCAGGGCCGCCAGAACGAACAGTTCAGCCGCTTCACGCCGATCGAGCGCGAGGCGCTGAACGTGATGGGTCTGACCCCCAAGGATGATCGAGCCAAGCTGCGCCGCCGCTATTCCGAACTCGTGCGCCGTTATCACCCGGACCGCAACGGCGGGGACCGCAGGCACGAGGCGCGGCTGCAGAAAGTGGTGGAAGCCTACCAGCTGCTGCGCACCGCCAGCGCCTTTTCGTAAATCCGGTTCAGCCGGGGATGGCGCCCATTGTTGCCGCATAGGCCGGGCGCTGCTGCAATCGCGCCTGGTATGCGGTCAGGCTCTCGGTCGCCGGCATTGATCCGAAACGCAGCCCCCAGTCGACCTGGCTGCCGACATAGACATCGGCCATGGTGAAGCGCGGTCCGCACACGAAATCGCGCGTCTCGAAGAAGTTCGCCAGCGTGTTCATGGTCCGCTCGAAACTGCCGAAGCCGGTGGTCATTTCCTGCCGCGCGTCTTGTGGCTCCCAGCCCAAGGATTTGCAGGTTATCGCCATCTCCACCGGACCGGCCCCGAAGGACATCATGCGGAAATAGTCCGCCTTCTCCTCAGGCCGGGGCAGGAGTTCGGGCGCTTCCATCTCGGCAAGATAGTGACAGATCGCAGGGCATTCGCTTACCACCCTGTCACCGAACGGGGCGTGATGGATGATCGTCGGCAGCTTGCCCATCGGGTTGGCGGCAAGCAGCGCGGCGGGCTTGTTGTCCCATTCGACCAGAACGATCTCCGGCTCCACGCCCGCTTCGGCAAAGGCCCATTGCGCAATCAGCGCCCGGCTCATCGGGTTGAAGAAGAATGTGTAGGCTGTCACTTGCTCTCTCGCTTCTGCATCATGCTTCGCACAGCGCTTTCAATTGCGCGGCGCAGGCTTCCCATCCCGCGCCATCAGCTCGCCATCGCTATGCATCTTGCGTTTCCTTTCAGGACTGGAGCGGCGGCTGGGCGGTGAAATCGTCCAGTTGCGCCTGCAAGGCACGCTGGAATGCCGGGCGGGCGAGGGCGCGCTCAAGATATGCGACGAGGCGCGGATGGTCGTTGATCATCTGCCCGCCGAAGCTGCGCAGGACGAAGGCCATCATGATGTCGGCAGCGGAGAACTGCCCTGCCAGCCAGTCCTTGTCACCCAGCGCATCGGCCACCCGTTGCAGGCGCTTTTCGGCGAGCGGCTGCTGCGCGGCGACGGCGGCACCGACCCAGTCCTTGCCCGCGTGGAACAGCGGCAACAGCGATATCGGTCGCAGCGCCGGTTCCACCGAACTGAGCGCGGCGAAGAGCCAGCTTTCCGCCTGCATGCGTGTTGCCGGATCAGCTGGCAGCAGGCGCTCGTCCGTGTTGCCGAGGTGGAGCAGGATGGCGCCGCTCTCGAACATCTCGCCCGTCTCGTCACGATACGCGGGGACCTGGTCGAAGGGTTGCCAAGCCACGTAATCCTCTCCGCGTTCCTCGAAGGCGTGGATCAGGTGAGTGCGGTATGGCCGCCCGATTTCCTCCAGCCCCCAGCGTGCGACAAGGTCGCGCACCTGGCCGCGGGCAAAGTCTGGCACCCAGTCAAAGGCGGAAATGGTGGGTATTGTTTCGCTCATGGATTGTCGGACCTTTCGCTGGTGAAGGGCAGCAGGCGGCGCAAGGCAGGGCTGCGCAGCCACAGTCCGCCCCACATGAATGCAGCAAGATAGATGGCGAACAGGGTGTGGCTGAAGAGCGGGCTGCCCACGCGCAAGTGGGTGGCAAGCGCTCCGCCAAGCAGCGCGGTCATCAGTACTGCGCCCAGAAGGCTGGTGCGCGGCACGATGTAGAGCAGGGTGAAGGCCAGTTCGAACAGGCCGATCATGAACAGGTGTTCGGCAGGCCAGCCCAGTGGCACGAAATTGTCGTAAGCGGCCTGCAGGCCGAGCAATTTCGGCGTGACTGATGCGCCCAGCATGAACAGCGCGAACACGCCGCTCAGCGCCCATCCGGCGCGGGTCATGGCAACAGTTTGCGTCATATGCGGTCCTTCCCCTGAACAATCCTCTCAGGCTTCAACCGGC
>CAYXTJ010000064.1:0-12281 GCA_964467715.1 uncultured Sphingomonadaceae bacterium | reverse complement strand
CCCCAGCGGATGGACCAGACCATCTTGTCCACCTCGCTCGCCACGTTGGATGCCACGGCGGAGTTGCCGATATTGGCGTTGATCTTGACGAGGAAGTTGCGCCCGATCGCCATCGGCTCGCATTCCGGGTGGTTGACGTTGCTGGGGATGATCGCCCGGCCCCTCGCCACTTCATCGCGCACGAATTCCGGCGTCACGTAGTCAGGGATTTCGGCGCCCCAGTCCTGCCCGTCGCGCCTGTATTCGGCGAGGCGCGCACGGCCGAGGTTCTCGCGCTCCGCCACATATTCCATCTCGGGCGTGATGATGCCGCGGCGGGCGTAGTGCATCTGGCTGAGGTTCTTGCCCGGCCTGGCGCGCAGCACCGTTTTCGAGACATTGGGGAAGGCCGGCACGCCGCCCGAACGATCCGGGCCGAGCTGGCCGTTGTCTTCCGGCTTCACTTCGCGCGCGGCATATTCCTCCACGTCCCCGCGGGCGAGTTGCCACTCGCGCCGCAGCTGCGGCAGGCCGGCCTGGATGTCGATCTGCGCATCGGGATCGGTATAGGGGCCGGAGGTGTCATAGACCCGCACCGGCGGCTCGCCCGAAGAAGGCTCCAGCTCGATCTCGCGCATGGCCACGCCGAGCTTGCCGACATGCACCTTGCGGCTGCCCCGGATCGGCCCGGTGGTGACCCCGATTTCGAGCTTGCTGTTGATATCGGCCATGCTTTTTCTCTCCTCAGACGGGAGAGCGGACCTCTGGCTGACAGCCGCCCACTCCCTCCGCCGATATTAGTCGGTTCAGGTTCAACGGGTCGTGCGGAGCATACCCACACCTCTCAGCCAGAGCTGGCTCCCCGGGGATGAGTCGTGTGTAGGCGTTTTTGCGGCAGGCCGAAAGGGGGGATGGTTCGGTGTGGGAGCAAGTCCGGGTGGCAGGGCCGGGGACACGGTATTCCATGTCCCCTAAGAGCGAGAAACACCGACGGTGTATTTGGTGTATTTAGTAAAGTGTCACCGTAATTTCCATACTGCCACTTGCCGATGAACCTGCGCAGCGATGTGGGGATGGCCCCGTAGCCGGTCCGCCGTCGACTAGAAGCGCAGCATCGCCACGCAGACCAGCACGATCCCGATCCCTGCCGACAGCAGCGCCCGCACGCGGTTGCCCGCGCCCAGCAGGCTGGAGGCGAAGTGCAGGTAGGGCCTGCCCCAGCCCAGGATCACCACGCCTTCTATCACCATGCCGCCGCCGATCACGGTGATGACGACAGACAACCAGTCCGCCCAGTCGAGCGGGTTGACGAGGTAGATAACCGCGCCCAGCGAAAGCACCACGATGCCGGTCAGGAAGCGCAGCCCTTCCGCCTTCTCGAAATCGTCCAGCATCGCCGCCCAGCTGCCGGGCGATCGCAATTCGCCGATGGCAGCGCCAAGCGCGTAAAGCCCCATGAACAGCGCGATCCATGCGGTGATGTCATGTGTGTCAGCCATGATGTCCTCTCCTCCTTCTCCGCAAGCGATGGTGCCGCAGGTGATAGCGCCAGTCCAGCCATTGCCGACACCTGCCATGCAAGCCACAAGAGCCGCCGCATGACCCAGCTCTACCGCCTCGATGCCGATGCCGCCGCGATTGCGCGCACTTTCGATTGCCGGACGGGGAATGATCCTTGGGCGGGCGGCTATATCGCGCCGGGCAGTTTCGCGCCGATCATCACCGCCGGGCGCGAGTTCATCGCCGGGCCGAGGACGAGCCGCGGACCGCGCCGCCTGGTGCCGCGCATCTGGGGCGTGCCGCCGCCGCCAGCCGCGCATGATGCCACGCGCGGCATCACCAGCGTGCGCAACGTGGACAGTCCGTTCTGGATCGGCAACCTGCGCAACAGCGAGTTCCGCTGCCTTGTCCCTGCCACCAGCTTCATGGAATGGGGCGTGGGGATCGACGTGGAAGGGCGGCGCAACCAGCACCGCTTTGCCCATGCACAAGCGCCGGTCTTCGCTTTCGCCGCGGTGTGGAAAGACAGCGAGATCCCCACCTTTGCCATTGTCACCTGCCGTGCCAGCCCGCGCCTGCGGGCCATCGGGCGCGAGGCGATGCCGGTGATCCTGCCGATGGACCGCAAGGCGCAGGACACATGGCTGCACGCCGGCTGGGGCAAGGCGAGCGCACTGGTTGCGCCAGTCGCTGATGAGAGCCTGCGGGAACTCCGCCCTGCCGACGGCTGATTTATCCCTTTGTAAACCCTGTTCGGGCAAGCCAGAGCAACGGTTTTGCCGTGAAGGCGCGCAGGGGAAGAAGCATGGGCGATTGGATCGCCAGTTGGGGAACATGGCTGCAGCAGCAGCTGGGAGCGATGGCCTTTGACATGGCGTCTCCCTTCTCGCGCATTGGCGTGGCCGCAATCCTTGTCGGCTGGATCATCGGGGCCTTTGCCTATCGCCATTATTTCGGGCGGGAGAATTTCTCCCTTCGCGGCTATCTGCGTTACGCCTTCCCGAAGCGGGTCTATGCCTCGCAGACATTCCTGACTGACGTGAAGCTGGTGTTGTTCACCTATATCGCCGCACCTTCGCGGCTGATCGCAAGGGCGCTGTCCACCGCCATGGTGGCATCCGTCATCTCGGTGGTGCTGGCAGGCGCATTTGGCCCGGTGGCGCAATCCGCCCCGACGGGCATCACGCTGGGCCTGCTGGGGCTGGGGCTGGCGCTGTTCCTGGCCTTCGATTTCGGCACTTACGTTACGCACCGCCTGTCGCAGCAGCTTCCGGTGTTCTGGGCATTCCACCGGCTGCACCATTCGGCAGAGGAACTGAACCCGCTCACCCTGCTGCGCAAGCATCCGGTCTATACCGCGCTTGGCATGCTGATCGATTGCGTCACCGTGGCGCCGTTGCAGGGCGTGCTGCTCTACCTGTTCGGCGCAGAAGGCAGCGGTCTGGCGCTGGCTGCCGCCAACCCCTGCCATGCCCGAAGGCAGGCATTGATCTGGACCAGATCCTGACTATTAAGGTTGCAAACGTAACTGCAATTCAGGGTCGCATATGTAATGAAGCTTTTCCGGACTGCCCTCTTCGCCAGCGCGATGCTGGCGCCTGCCGCGCTGTGCGCGCGCCCGATGACGCCCGAGGACGTGGCGAAGATCGAATATACCGGCACCATTGCCGTTTCGCCTGACGGCACGCAGATCGCCTATACCACCTTCTCGCGTCCGGATGTTACCAGCGGCGAGGAAGACGGCGGCGGATCACAGCAGCTGTTCCTGGCCGAAGGGCCGATGAATGCCCGCGCCTATCTGCCTGACGATGTCAGCGCTTCGAGCATCGGCTTCACACCCGATGGCTCCATGATCACCTATCTCTGGGCGGATTCGGGCGAGAAGCTCGGCGTGTGGGGCGTGCCGGTCAACGGCGGCGCACCGCGCAAGATTGCCGGGCTCGATGACGCCAGCACCAGCGCCTATACCTTCGCGCCTTCGGGCGAGCGGGTGTACCTGCTGGCCGGTGCCGCGCCTGACGAGCAGCGCGAGGACGAGCTGGGCCTCGGCTTCGATGCCGTAGTCTATGAGGAAGAGCAGCGCTTCAACCGCCTGTTCGTGGCTGCCACCGGCACCGAGGAAGTGGACCCCGCTCCGCGCGAGATCGAAGTGCCCGGCCATGTCGATTCCATGCGGCTGGCACCTGATGGCACCTTCATGGTAGTCACCTCGGCTCCCACCACGCTGGTGGATGCCAGCCTGATTTCCCGCAAGCCCTACATCATGGACCTTGTCAGCGGAGAAACGCGCGTGGTCGATACCCCCGGCAAGATCGGCGATATCGAGATTTCGCCCGATGGCTCGCAGCTGTCGATGATCGCAGCGGTCGATGTGCATGACCCGGCAGCCACCACCCTGCATCTGGTGGACGTGGCCACCGCCATCTATCGCCCGCTCAATGAAGGGGCGGCGGAAGCGGCCACCAACGCCGAATGGATGGCAGACGGCCGTCTTGCGGTGCTGGTGGATATCGGCGCGCAGAGCGTGCTGCGATTCTATGATGCCAATGGCAACATGCAGCGCGATGTCGATCCTGACGGGCTGATCCTCACCTCCGTCGAACAGGGCGGCAACCGCCTTGCGGTGGAAGCAAACTCGCCCACCCATCCCAACGAGCTGTTCCTGTTTGACGGTTTCGGCTTCACCCGCTGGACCAATCACAACCCGTGGCTTTCCGAAATCGACTTCGGCACGCAGCGCACGGTGACCTACACCGCGCGTGACGGACAGGCCGTGGAAGGCATTTTGATCGAGCCGTTTGGCGGCATTCCCTTCGAACGCGCGCCGACGATCCTGAACGTCCACGGCGGGCCGGAATCGCACGATAGCAACGGCTGGGTCACCGGCTATGGCAGCCCGGGCCAGGTCGCGGCGGGCAAGGGCTATGCGGTATTTCTGCCCAATTATCGCGGCTCCACCGGCTATGGCGTGGCCTATGCTAAGCAGCATCAGGGCAATTATACCGATCCCGAATTCACCGATCTGGTGGACGCGAAATATGCGCTGGCCGAAATGGGCATCACCGATCCGGACCGCGTCGGCGTGACCGGCGGCTCCTATGGCGGCTATGCCACGGCATGGTCATCCACCTATTTCTCGGAGGAATTTGCAGCCGGCGTGATGTTCGTGGGCATTTCCAACCAGATCTCCAAGATGGGCACGGGCGATATTCCGTGGGAGATGTACAATGTGCACGCGATGGAATGGCCGTGGGACGACTGGCAGGATGCGCTGGAAGTCAGCCCAATCTATTATGCCGACCGAGCCGACACGCCGCTGCTGATCATGCATGGCGAGGAAGACACGCGCGTTTCGCCCACGCAGAGCACGGAGTTGTATCGCCACATCAAGATCCGCCGTCCGGACACGCCGCTGCGGCTGGTCTTCTATCCCGGCGAAGGCCACGGCAATGCCGGCGCGGCGGCGCGCTATGATTACAACCTGCGGATGATGGAATGGTTCGACACCTATCTGATGACGGGTGACCGCGATGCCCCCATGCCCGGCCCGCGCCCCGCGCTGAAGCTGGACGGCGATGAGGGCGAGGACTGATCGCTTGGCGGCGCAGGCCCGTGCTTGACGCGGGCCGCGCCTGCCTCGCTGCCTGCCCTACCCCGCCGCCTGCCAGGCGGCGACCGCATCAATCGGGTAAAGCAGCATCAGCACGTTCAGCGTCAGATTGTCGCGGATCACCGCCAGCGCCAGCAGTTCGAGGAACAGCGCCAGCGCCACGCTGGCCCATGCCGGCGAGCGCAGGGCGAGCAGGAAGCCCAGTGTCATCCAGCCGATATCGCTGGCCGAATTGACGATGGAATCGCCCGAATAGCCCCAGCTGATCGTCACCTCGCGATAGCGGTTGATGACCATGGGCGTGTTCTCGGCAATCTGCCACGCGCTTTCCACCAGCACGGCAATGGGCAAGGCCCAGCGCGATGGCTTGCCACCAAACAGGTTCCACTTGCGCCACAGCAGCCACGCCACGCCTGCCATGATCAGCCCGTGGGTGAAGTGGCTTGGGGCATACCAGTCAGTAATGTGCTGGCTGTTTTCGGACGATTCCACCACGCCGTGCCACAGTTTGATCGTGCCGCATTCGCACATTGGCGGGCGGTCCATCGCGAACAGCACCGCCACCGCCGCCCGGCGATAACCAGCGCGGCGATCCACGCCTTGCCATGCGGCCAGAGATTATGCCTCTGTTTCAAAACCTTCGCTCCCCCATCGGTAAGGCTTGTCTAATACAGCGAAGCGGTTAGCACTCCACATATGAAAAGAATCCGCATCATCGCATTGGCAGCGCTTGCTGCACTGGCAACCCCGCCCGCGCCCGCCCTTGCGCAACAGGCCGAGGCCGCCACGGCCGATCTCCACACGCAGCTTTACGAAATCATCGTCGGCGGCGTGGACCTTGAAGTGGCTGCAAGGCGCATCACCACCGATACAGTGGACCAGTTGCTGGCCAGCGATGCGCTGCTGGCGGAAGTTCAGTCCGAAGAGCCGGATTTCCGCAAGGACCTGATCACCACCTTCTATCCGCACATGATGACCATGACGCGCCGGATTCAGGCCGATTATCGCCCGCAATTCATCGCCATGCTGCAAAACCGGCTTACGGCGGGCGAGGCGGAAATGATGATCGATGTCTTCGGATCACGCGTGGGACGCAAGCTGATGGGCGGCATCTCGCGCAACATCAACAGCGAGCGGTCCATGGAAGAAGGCTGGGATGGCGGCGAGATTTCGCGGGAGGCGATCGAGGCCGACAACCGCGAAACCGCCCGCGTTTCCGTGTCCCAGCTTGATGAGCAGGACATGCTGGACCTTGCCGCCTTTGCCGAGCGTTATCCCACGCTGCTGCCCACCTTTCAGGCGCTGAGCCCCCACCTGCTCGATATCCGCGTGCGGATGGACAATGAACTGCCCACGCTGGAGGAAGACCGGTTGCTTTTTGACGATATCGTGAACCTCTACGCCCGCTACGGGATGGAACTCGAAAGCTGAGATTCAGGCAACCGCTGCCAGCCTTTTCACAACTCGCCTGACAGATGGAAAAGATCACCGCATGACGCTTCGCCGCACCCTATTTCACACCCTTGCCGGCCTTGCCGCCTTCACCCTCGCGCCGATGGCTGCGCAGGCGCAGGAAGATGCCGCAGTCCAGCAGGCGACAAGCGCGCACGAGCGGCTGTTTGCCACCATGGAAAACGGCCTCGACCGCGAAGAGATGCTGGTCATGACCACCGGTGTGGTGGCAACGCAGATCATCGCCACGCTGCCAGCAGACATGACCGCAGGCAAGCCGGACCTGCAGCAGCGACTGGCGCAGGCCTTGCTGCCCGCCATGCGCGTTTATAGCGGGCGCGTGACCGCCGAATACCGCCCGCGCATGATCGCCGCCATCGCGGAAGTCTTCACCGCAGACGAGGCTGACGTCCTGGCCGAATTCTATTCCTCCGACCTTGGCCGCCGGGCGCTTTCCGCCGCCAGCAGCAACCTGTCTGTCGATGCCATGACGGCTGACGGGATGGAGGACATGCGCGTTGAAGCCGCAAGCGTGGAGCGCGATATCGCGGAAACCGGGATGCGGGCCTTCGGCGCGATGTCGCAGGCAGACCGCGCGGAACTGATGCGCGTTACCCTGTCCAACCCGGCTTTCCTGAAGATGCCGCAAATGCAGCAGCGGATCGCCCAAGTGCGTGCCGAAATGGAGAGCGCCCCGCTCACGGCGGAAGAGACGGCGATGATCCAGCAAGCGGTCGCCAGCGTGCTGTTGCCGCAATAGCGGCCAGCGAAACCGCGCCTACGGGCATACAGCCTTGCGGCCATGATTGCGCCGTGCGCTCAATAGGGTAAGGCCTGTGCCCATGAGCGGGCGCACATGTGATATTGCCATTGTCGGCGGCGGCCTTTCGGGCGGCCTGGTTGCGCTGGCGCTGGCGCAGCAGCGGCCCGATGTCTCGCTGCGGCTGATCGAGGCCGGCGATGCGCCCGGCGGCAACCACCGCTGGAGCTGGTTTGACAGCGATCTGTCCGATGCCGGAAAGGCGCTGATCCACCCGATCCGCAAGACGGCGTGGGAGGACGGCAACCACGTGGCCTTCCCCGCCTATCGCCGCCAGTTGGCCACGCCCTACAACTCGATGGCTTCGCATGATTTCGCCGCAGCGCTGGCGCGCGAACTGCCCGATGGAGCGATCATGCTGCGCAGCCCCGCGGCACAGGTGCGCGCCGATGGCGTGACGCTGGAAAGCGGCGAGGAGGTGACCACACGCACGGTGATTGATGCACGCGGCGCGATCTCCACCCCGCATCTTTCGGGCGGCTGGCAGGTCTTCATGGGCCGCCACCTGCGGTGCGAGAGCCCGCATGGCATCGCCCGCCCGATCATCATGGATGCGCGCGTGGCACAGCTGGGCGGATATCGCTTCGTCTATGTCCTGCCGCTGTCCGCGCATGAGCTCTTCGTGGAAGACACCTATTATCAGGATACGCCGGAGCTGGACCGCTCGGCCTTGTCCGGCAGGATTGATGCCTATTGCCGCGAGCATGGCTGTGATGGCGAAATCCTCGGCTTCGAAACTGGCGTGCTGCCGGTGATCACGGGCGGCGATGCTTCGCGCTATCTTGCATCGGTGCGCACCGAAGGCGTGGCACTGGTGGGCGCCCGCGGCCTCTTCACCCATCCGCTGACCAGCTACACCTTCCCCTTTGCGGTGGAAACGGCGCTGGCGATTGCCGAGGATGCAGACCTTCCGGGAGACCATCTGGCCGCCAAGATGGAAGCGCGCGCGCGCCGCCACTGGGCAGCGACCGGCTTCTATCGCCTGCTGGGCAACATGCTGTTCGGCGCAGCAAAACCGGACAAACGCGTGGGCGTGTTCCAGCGCTTCTACCGTATGCCCGAACCGCTGATCGAACGCTTCTATGCGGGCCGGTCCACGCTGGCAGACAAGGCCCGCGTGCTGATCGGCAAGCCGCCCGTTCCCATTGCCAGTGCGCTGGGTGCCCTTGCCTCCTCGCGCCCTGCTCTCGAAAAATCTCCCCATGAAAGTGATGACAAATGAGTTCTGCTGAAGGCCGCAAGGCATGTGTGATCGGCGCCGGTTTCGGCGGCATGGCGCTGGCCATCCGCTTGCAGAGCGCAGGCATCGCCACCACCGTGATCGAAAGCCGCGACAAGCCCGGTGGCCGCGCATACTTCTGGCAGAAGGACGGCTTCACCTTCGATGCCGGTCCCACCGTGGTGACCGATCCCGCCTGCCTTCGCGAATTGTGGGAATTGTCCGGTCACGACATGGCCGAAGACGTGGAACTGATGCCCGTCATGCCGTTCTACCGCCTCAACTGGCCCGATGGCACCAACTTCGATTATTCGAACGATGAAGAGAGCCTGCGCAAGGGGATCAACAAGCTTGATCCCGCCGATGTGCAGGGTTACGAGGCGTTCCTCGACTATGCGGCGGGCGTGTACCAGGAAGGCTACGTCAAGCTGGGCACCGTGCCGTTCCTCGATTTCAAGAGCATGATCAAGGCCGCCCCGGCGCTGGCCAAGTACCAGGCATGGCGCAGCGTCTATTCGATGGTGTCGAAGTACATCCGCAACGAGAAGCTGCGCGAGGCATTGAGCTTCCACACCCTGCTTGTCGGCGGCAACCCGATGAAGACCAGCAGCATCTATGCCCTGATTCACAAGCTGGAAAAGGATGGGGGCGTGTGGTGGACGCGCGGCGGCACAAACCGCCTGATCGCCGGCATGGTGCGGCATTTCGAGCGGCTGGGCGGCACCATGCGACTGGGCGACGGCGTGGAGCGGGTGGAGACCGAGGGCAACCGCGCCACCGGCGTGCGCACCAAGTCTGGCTGGGCGGACACTTTCGATGCCGTGGCCAGCAATGCCGACATCATGCATTCCTATCGCGACCTGTTGAGCGGATCGCATCGCGGCAAGGCCTATGCAAAAAGCCTTTCGCGCAAGACCTTCTCGCCCTCGCTGTTCGTCGTGCATTTCGGCATCGAGGGAACTTGGCCGGGCATTCCGCACCACATGATCCTGTTCGGCCCGCGCTACAAAGGGCTGCTCGATGACATCTATTCCCACGGCGTGCTGCCGGAAGACTTCTCGATCTACCTGCACCACCCCACGGTGACCGATCCCGGCATGGCGCCCGAAGGCAAGAGCACGTTCTACGCCCTCGTCCCCGTGGCGCACCAGGGCAAGCTTTCGGTGGACTGGGACGTGGTCGGCCCGCAACTGGAAAAGCGCATCCTCGACGAGGTGGGCCGCCGCCTGATCCCCGACATCCATGACCGGATCGTGACCAGCTTCCACTATACGCCCAAGGACTTCAGCCAGGACTTGAACGCCCACCTCGGCAGCGCCTTCAGCCTCGAGCCGGTGCTGACGCAAAGCGCATGGTTCCGCGGCCATAACCGCGACGACGTGATCAGCAATTTCTACCTCACCGGCGCAGGCACCCACCCGGGCGCAGGCATCCCCGGCGTGGTCGGCAGTGCAAAAGCCACCGCCGGGCTTATGATTGGGGATTTGTCGCGCTAAGACGGTCAGCGATGACCAGTCCCATGAAACGCCTCGCCGTCTATTGCGGCTCTGCCTCTCCGCCTGACACGCGCTTTGTCGAACTTGCCCGCGATGTGGGCACGCTGCTAGCCCGGCGTGGGATCGGCGTGGTCTACGGCGGGGGCAAGGTGGGGCTGATGGGCGCGCTGGCCGATGGGGCGCTGGCCGCAGGGGGCGAGGTTATCGGTGTGATCCCGGATGCGCTGGAGGGCCACGAACTCTCGCACCGGGGCTGCACCGAATTGCACGTTGTGGAGACCATGCACCAGCGAAAGCAGGCCTTTACCGACCTGTCCGATGGCTTCGTCACCCTGCCCGGCGGCGTGGGCACGATGGACGAGCTGTGGGAGGCGGTCAGCTGGGCGCAATTGGGATATCACCGCAAACCTGTGGGACTTCTCAATGCTTTCGGCTATTATGACGGCCTGCTGGCCTTCAACAGGGAAATGGCAAAGGCCGGCTTCGTGCGCGAGGCGCATCGGGGCATCATTCTGGATGCCGACACGATAGAGGGGCTGTTGGACAAGATGGCGAACTACACGCCGATCACCACCGTGCTGCAGATGCGGCGTGAGGACCTGTGAAGCGGCCGCGCACGCTTATCCCCTCGCGCCCCTTGCGCGAAACGCCCCGGCAAAGCGGTGGCGGCCGCCTGCGTGAAGCGCTGGTACGCAAGGCGAGGCAATCGATCGAGCAAGGCTCGAAAAGCTTTTCCGCCGCCTCCATGCTGTTTGACAAGGATACGCGCGACCGCGCGCACCTGCTCTATGCCTGGTGTCGCAGGTGTGACGACATTGCCGACGGGCAGGACCACGGCGGCACGCTGAAGCTGGACGAGAGCAATGCGCGCGACCGGATCGAGGCGATCCGCGTCCTGACCCACCGCGCGCTCGACGGCCAGCCCACGGCGGACATTGCCTTCGATGCGCTGGGACAGGTCGCCGCCGAATGCAACCTCACCCGCGAAATGGCCGATGACGTGATCGACGGCTTCGCGCTCGATGCTGCCGACTGGCGCCCCCGCACCGAAGGCGACATGATGCGCTATTGCTTCCATGTCGCTGGCGCGGTGGGCGTGATGATGGCGCGGGTGATGGGCGTGCCAGCCAATGACCATGAGACGATGGACCGGGCCTGCGACCTCGGCCTTGCCTTCCAGCTCAACAATATCGCCCGCGACATCTGGGAGGATGACGCGGCCGGGCGCTGCTACCTGCCGCTGGAATGGCTGGTGGAGGCGGACATTCCGCCCGGCCAGCACATGAAGCCGCAATATCGCGAAAAGCTGGTCGAAATGGCGAAACGGCTGGTGGACATGGCCGAACAGCACGAAGCGGCCGCCCGCCTTGGCGCAGCGCAACTGCGCTTCCGCCACCGCTGGGCGGTGCTTGCTGCTGCCAATATCTACGGCGCGATCGGGCGCGAGGTACGGACACGGGGCGCGGCAGCGTGGGACCACCGCGTGCACACCTCTGCCGCTGACAAGGTGAAGTTTCTCTGGCTCGGCTTCAAGCAAGCCCTGCGCCAGCCCGAACCTGTCGATCCGATGCCGAAATGGACACGCGGCGATCTGATGGTGATGGCGCGGATGGATGCCCTGCCCGTCCCCATGCCGCAAACGCCATTGCGTGACGAGGAAGTGCGGCCTGCCGGTCCGCCGAAGGCCTAACCGCCCATAAAGTCCTTCAGCGCGGCCTGCTCGTGCTCATCCATATGCAGGCCCAGCTTGGTGCGGCGCCACAGCACGTCTTCTGCGGTCTGTGCCCATTCGACTTCGCGCAAATAGGTGACTTCCGCCTCGCTGAGGCCAGCACCGAAGTTGCGGCCAAGGTCTTTCCAGCTTGTCGCTTCGCCAAGCCAGCCGATCGCATCAAGGCCAAAGGCGCGCGCGATGCGCGTGGCATCCGCACGCGCGAGGAAGGGATATTCGGCTTCCAGTTCCTTCACCAGCAGGCCCTGCGCATCGCGCGGGAAATCACCGCCAGGCAAGGCTTCGCTGGCTGTCCAGTGATCGCCCGCCAGGACCGGCATGCGTTTGGCAAGCAGGTCCACCACTTCCTCGGCCACATGGCGGTATGAAGTGATCTTGCCGCCATAGATGCCGAGCATCGGCGCGCCGTCTTCCTCGTCGCTCAGCACCAGCCGGTAACCGCGCGTCGCCGCTTCCGGACGGCCTTCGCCGAA
>CAYXTJ010000063.1:0-12323 GCA_964467715.1 uncultured Sphingomonadaceae bacterium | reverse complement strand
CGCCCTGCGCAGCTCGTCCGCCAGGATGGGGTTGCCCCATGTCAGCGGCGGCCAGGCACAACGTTCGGAGAATTGCGCGGACCTTGTGCCGCCAACCACGCTGGAGCCTTGCGCCACCGGCAGGTTCTGCCCAAGGCCGAGGTATTCGCCGGTCGCATTCGAGCGGCGGGCGTTGCGCACATCGCGGAAGGAGGAGGGCGAAACGGCCGTGGTCACCTGCATCGCGCGACCGAGCCAGGCGGTGCCGGTGAAGTCATAGGGATCAGCCTCCGGATCCTCCATGCGCGATTCGTAACCGGCAACGCTGGCATCATCCATCACCAGCAGGTTGGCCGGCAAGCGCAGCATGGCGCCATCAGGCTCGAACACCAGGTGGTCTACCGATGCCAGTTCGCCCTCGATGGGGCCGAACAGCGTCGTGTAAAGCTGGCGGGCAAGGCCGATCTCGAAAGGATAGGTGATCGTCTGGCCTGACTGTTCGATGGCGATGGAATCGCGCAGGATATCCACCATCTCGCCGATATCGTCCGGCGATGCGTCGATGCGATAGGCCGTGGCGTTGCCCGGCTCGGCGTAGATCGCATAGGTGCGCTGCCCCAGCATCACCAGCTTGAGATAGGCTTCGCCATCGCGCAAGGCCGCCTGCAGGTCGTCCAGTTCCATGCGGTCCTCGTTGACCACCCGATAGCGCGGGTAATCGGCAAGGCGCTGCTGCACTTCCAGCTGCCGCTGTTGCAGCAGGGACAGTTCCTGCGACTTTGCCGCAAGCTCGGTCTCGGAATTGGGCACGTTCTCCTGCACCCGCCTTTCCGCCTGCGCCACTTCGCCGCGCGCCACTTCGATCGCGCGGTTGAGGTTGAGCGCCTGGCGGAATAGCTGCGATGCCTCGTCACTTCCGGCAGAAAGCTCGCGGGCGAGTACTGCCTGTGTCTGGGCAAGGCCGGGGCGCAGCAGCAACTGGCTGGCGGCGAACATGTCTGCCGCGGCCTGCTGGTCGCCCGCACGCTGGGACAGGATGCTGAAATAGGGTGCGAACAGGCGGCGCAGCGATGTCGGTGCCTTGCCCTCGGCCGCGCTCACCAGCTCGCGATAGAGGCCGATCGCTTCCTCCTCGCGCCCGGTGCGGGCCAGCAGGCTGGCAAGCTGGGCCCTTGCGCTGACCAGGGCCGGCGAGCCGGGATAGTTGCTTTCCAGCACGTCCACCGCCTGCAGGTGCAACGCTTCCGCCTGGGCCGCGTCACTGCGGGCTTCGGCCATCTCTGCCAGTTCGGAGAGGATCTGGGCGCGCAGCCACAGGATCGAGACCACGCGGCCATCACGCACCGATACAATGTCTTCCTGCGCACCAAGCAGCGCGGCTTCGGCCTGATCCACCTGCCCCAGCTGGCGCATGGCGGTGGCCCGCAGGTATTCGCTCTGCCCGTCCAGCAGCTGCGTGCGCTCCATCAGCGTCAACTCGCTGCCGATGCCGGAAATCGAATTACCCTGCTCGGCGGAAAGCCGCTCTGCCAGGGCATTGTCGATCTGGAGTTGCAGCGTCGATTCCACGCTGTCCGCCACCGTCGGCAAGGGCGTGGCGAGAATTTCGAGCACTTCGGAAGGCCGCTCGCGGTTGAGGGCATCGATGGCCTGGAAATTGCGCGACAAGCGGGCCAGCACGGGATCGTTCATGGCCGCATCCTGCGCCGCGCCGAACAGGTGGCTGGCTTCCAGGTAATTTCCAAGGTTGGACTGCTGCAGTGCCGCGTTCAGCGTTGCTTCGGTCGCGCTCGGTCCCTGAAGGGTGCTCGCCGAAGTGGCGAAGAATTCCGCTGCTTCCGCGAAATTGCCGGCATTCGAACGGCGATAGGCTTCCGCCAGGGCGATTTCCGCCGAGATCGCTTCTGCCTGCGCCCGGGCAAAGGCCTGCGAATCCCCGGCCTGAGTCAGCGGCACTTCCACCACGCCATCGGCCAACCGGTCCGTCGCCAGCGTGGCAAGGCCGAGGCGCAAGGCGTCTTCATAGACCGCCAGGCCCTTGGCGGCGAGCAGGCGCTTGCCGCTGCGGCCCACTACCACGATTTCCTCGATGGAGCTTGTGCTGGACGAGCAGACAAAGGCACGGCTGTCCGACATGCCCTGTGCCGGCGTGGACAGCGTGCCTTCACGGCATTGGGCATCGGTGCCGGAAACTTCCGCGAACGTGGCATCGAGGGAACCTTCGCCCAGCACGTGCAGCTCGCCCACCGGGGCAGCGGCATCGCGGCAGACGATGACATAATGACGGTCGAACAGCCCGTCTCCCGCCCTAGGGGACTGGATCTGCGCCTCGCACAGGCCGTTGCTGCCTATCGGCACGGAATCGCGCAACGCGACCGAAGCGTTCTGGGCCGTTGCCGGATGCAGCGCGCCGGTGAAGCCCAGCGCGGCAATCAGGGGAAGTGCGAGGCTGCGCAGCTGGCGCTTGCGGTTTGCCATGATCCTACTCCTCCTCTTCTTCGCTGGCGTAGACGGCACTGTCACCGCCACTGGTGACAGGGTCATTCACCGTGCCATGTTCGGAAACCGCGGGCGGGCTGAACATGCCCGGGAAATCCATGCCGAAGCTGCTGTCCGCCTCGGCTTCTTCGATTGCATCCTCCATCACTTGCTCAGCTGTTTGTTCCGCCTCGCTTGTCGGGTCGGCGGTTTGCGTGGTTTCGAGGACGCTCACACCTACGACCGGCGCAAATGCGAGGATTTCTTCAACTAATTCCTGCGCTGTGGGTCCGCAGCTCGCGGCTACGATATTACAACCGTTCAGGGTGGAATTGTTGGTGAAGTTGGCATCAACATTGGGACCGAAGTCGACAGATTCAAAGAAATCCTCGTTGGTAATTTGGGTCTCGCCTGTTTGTTGCAGGCCGTGGACGACAGCGAGCAAGGCTGTTGTCGCTTCTCCCCCTGTTCTTCCGACGGTAAGTCCACCTGAACCTACGGCAATCCCGCCTGCAAGCCCGTCTACTCCTGCATTCTTCATCAAGATGTAGTTTTCTGCGAAGATCTCGACCGAGCCTGCCGAGACGAAATTTGTGACAACTTTAGAGTCATCAACAGTGTTGAGTAGCTCCAGCAGAATCGGATCGTTCGGGTTATTCCGAATTAGCGCAATAGCATCACCCGATACCGCAGAAATTCCCTTGCCTTCGATGAAAAGACTTCCGGAGATATTGAACAAGTCGTCAGAAATATGTATAGAACCTCCTTGATCAATATCAATTTCAATTTCTCCATTAGAAAATAAATATAATTTATCATTTTCTGACGCAGATTGATAATGAATATTTCCAATAATACCGACGTTTCCATCTGTTTCAAATTTTATGTTGCTTGCTCCGCCGATTAGAGACCCGGATAAATCAACGTCGTCGATGATAACATCATAAAAAGATGAAGAGATTGATTTCGGAGCAAAGAAAATAAAATTGTTAACATCCAGAAGCTCAATTTCGTCCTGGGTTAGAGAGTATCCAAGACCATCGGAAGTGCCTCCTAGAACGGCAGCGTCGTTCAAATTACTTGATCTTAAGTTTAACGTCGAGGCACTGAGGCGCGCACCCCCAATGATCGCGATGTCTTTAGAATCAATGAGTAATTCGAACGCAGAAAATAACGAACCCGGAGAACTATCACCTGTTATTGTTACGTTTCCAGCAGATTGGATTTCGAAATCCGCACTTAGATTTTCAAGTTCTGTGCCGCCCAAAATGCTACCACCGTCGGAAATCTGGATTAGTAGGTCGCTGGCAAGAAGGACGCTCTTGTGCTCGAGGATCTTAAGGGTGGCTCCGCTAATGCTGAAGCTGGAGAAGTCTAGTGCACCGGCTCCGACGCCGCGAGCGTCGAGGCGCGCTATTTCGAAAACACTATCGCCCGAGGGATTTGTTATATCGAAATGGAATGTCCCTGCTGTGGTCGCCTCACCGCCACTCGCATCGACATCGAGCAAAACCGAGTCTGACAAGAATCTTAAATTCTGACTATTTGCATAAGCCGAAAAAAATGCAGATCCGGCTGATACCGTTGTGCCGACATCGCTAAAATTTGATAAAGCAGCGGATACAATCGACAGATCGGTTGTTTCATGGGAAGATTGGCCCAATATTCTATACGTTGCGACCCCACCAATGAATGAGCTGGCTGCAAAATTGGCATTAGCAAGAGGGCTTTCTTTTGCGCTGGCGCTAATGGTTACGCCGCTATCGGCCAAGGTGCTGTCGGTGATAATTAGTAAAGCGTCTCCTCCGATAGCGTCTCCTCCCTGTTCGCTCCCGGATCCAGCTAAGCCGGACGCATTAAGCTCGACATTATCGCTCTGGGCATCCAAAACCGAGCCTCCCGCGATATCAGCAAATATTTGACCGCCAGTACCGGTTCCACCAAAGGCCTCACCTTCGCCGCCACGGCCTGTTGCCTCCAGCCTAAGTGCTGGCTGGATTAAGGTCCCTTGGATTTCTGGGCCTGCAAAAATCAGCGTACCGCCGTTTGCTGCGGCCAACTCGACTGTCCCGCCTACGCCGCCTCCTCCTAATTCACTTGCGCCGGTACCATTCCCCCCATAACCATTGCTTATCAGACTGGTCGAATTAAACGCGCTCACTGAGGCATTGTCGCTAAGTAATTTGGTCGTGCCTCCAGATCCAAAGCCGCCTGAGCCTGTTATCTCAGGAGATTGGTTGGCGCCGCCAAAACCGCTCGCCAGCAAAGTTATGCCACCAAACCTTGCCTCGATAGAGCTACCGTCCAAGGAGCTCAGAGAGGCTAAGCCCCCGATACCGTTGCCGCCCGGTCCAGTTCCAGCTGACTGACCACCTCTTCCATCGCTTACGCCAATGATGAATGGAAACGCTATCGAGCTGTTGCCGCTAGCAGTGATATTGACGATACCACCATGACCCAATCCCCCTGAAGCTCCCTTGCCCCCATTTGCGGTCGCATCTGCGCTTGCAAAGGAATCTCCAAAATCTAAGGAACCGCCCGAATTTGCTGTAATTTCGATGGCACCTCCAATTCCGGCACCTCCTTCACCACTACTTGATGTAGAAGCGCCACCGCTGCCACTTGATCTGAAAATATTGCTCGCGCCATCCATGGTAAGCTGGGCGCTATTCTGGGCAGAGATAAGCAGAGATCCGCCAAAGCCTTTGCCGCCAACGGCACCGCTTGTGGCTGCCCCCCTTCCACGAGCATTAGCCTCCACGCGACCGTTGAAAATAAGCTGAGAAACCTGGAAGGGTCCGCTGTCCAACGAGCCGTCAATAAATTCGAATGATGGGCTGACAGTTGAGATTGACGGATCGTCTATCGATTCTGAGGGGGGGCCTATGAGGCTTTGTCCTAAGGAGTTGGAGTAAATGGAGATACTACCTCCATAGCCAAAGCCATCATCGGAATCTTCTGTTGTGGAAGAGGTTCCCTGTAAGCCGTCTGCATTTAACTTGGCATCACCCGCAATTTGCAAAAAACCGCCGTTCTCTGCTGAAACACTTATCGAGCCAGCCAGTGCGGCGCCCCCAACGCTCGTCGATGACGTATTAATTGCGTTGGCAAGAAGAGTTAGGTCTCCGTTGACCGTCAACGTTGAGTTCTCGGCTATTAAGACGGATTCCCCCGCTAAGGCATCGCCAGCCATAAGGGCGGCCGTATCTAGCCCTGCCTTCGCAGAACTGTCGATTGTGAGGCTCCCGGTAATATTCAGAATGCTGCCAGCATAGGCGCCGACGCTTGCAAAACCAGCGTTTGCGTTGATCAGGAAACTATCCTCAGCCGTGCTTGCGCTGCTACCTCTGCTAGCCGAAGATACTTCAGCATCGCCGCTAACGAAAAAGCTTGAATTTAAGGTTGAAACTAGCTGTGCGCTATTTCCGCCATAAATAAAAATATCACCATCGATATTTGTGCTGCCGAAAATCGAAATTGCTTCCGCAACATCGGAGCTATGCATCTCGATGCTACTACTTACAGACGAATTTTCTAAGGATAATCTGGCCTGAGTATCAGCAGTTTTGCTAGATTCTGTAAAATCATTTAATATACTTTTTCCTGATATTTCATAATTTGTAGCTAACAATATAACGCCATTTTCTATTGAGGCATCAGTAGCCGGCTGGAAGCCGAGGTTTCCGCTAAATACAGCGGATACGAAGTTCTGCTGGCCCTGTACCACTCCATAGATTACGTGATTGTCTCCTGGGCCTGTGCTCGCCGGACCGCCAGTTGTCCCGTCATGAAACAAGGCAGATTGGACCGCTGTTCCGATGGGAATGGCGATATCAAACAGCCCGTTGGAATAGGACAGGTTCACTTCTTGGGCCGCGATGTAAGCAGCCGAACCGTTCAGATCCGCAGTGCCGCTCATAAAGATCTGCGGGGATATGACGGCAAGCGCACTGCCTTCCGCCGGGCCGCTGATCTGCGCGCCGGGATCGATCTGGATAAAGGTGGTGTCGTTCGTCACACCCGCCAGGTTGATGGCGCCGTCGCCAGTCACGAACTGGGAGAAGCTGCCGATATCGGGATCGAGCGTTGTCAGCAGCAGCCCGCCGATGTCGAAGGTAGCGGTGCTGCCGATCAGCAGGCCGGTGGGCGAATAGAAGGTCACGAAACCGCCCGAGCCGGTAACGTCTCCTGAGCCATCACGCAGCTGTGACACGACATTGCCGTCGATCACCGCGACATTGCCGTTCGTAGCTGGCAAGATGCGGTTGACAACTCCGAATATCGGATCGCCCGGCCCGCCCTGGAACGTTAGCGTTCCGCCTGCGGGCAGGAAGGTCAGGGCATTGCCGCTCTCGTCCTCTGTCGGCGTCCAGTTGATCACGGCGTCGAGGCCGATGACCGTCACCGTATCCTGGTTGGGGATCGAGCTGTCGATCGTCGCGCTGCCCTGGATCACGGAAGGGGATGCCTGAACGGCCTGGGCTGCCGCCTGGGAGGCAGGAAACAGCATTCCAAGCGCCATGGCTGCGCCGCCGCAGCTGTGCAGGAAAGCGGACTTGCGTTGGGCTTTGATGGTCACGTCAGAACCTCCAGGGCAGCAGGCGGGTGGTGAGGGAAATCAGGAAGCGGAAATCGCCGCGCGGCTGGCCGGTGAGGCGCTGGTCATCGGTGCGGGTCACCGGCACGGCCAGGGTCATGTCCCCCTGGAAACCGCGGCCATGGGTGAAGCGCAGGCCGCCGCCGACCGAAACCAGCCTGTCCGGATTGAACAGGCGCTGGCTGGGATCGCGATCCCACGTCTTGGCGGCATCGACAAAGGCATAGGGCTGGAGCGCAAAGCTATCGACCGTGCGCGGCGCGAGCGAGCCGTAACGCAGCTCCAGCGTGCTGGCGATGCCGCTGTCGCCGGTAACCGAGCCGGGATCATAGCCCCTGCCGATGGAATAGTTACCGCTCGACATCTCCTCGAAAGCCGGCAGCGGATCGTCCGAATATTGTGCCGCCACGCGCACGGCCAGCGTGACCACCGGCATGGGCCGGTATTCGGCCTGCATGTTGGCGCGGATCAGGAACGGTGTCGCGTCCTGTTCCAAGCGGCTCGGAAGTTCATTGGCGGCAATGCAGCCGGCCAGACCTGCCGGCGTGCGGCAATCCTGGTTGGCGCCCAGCACACTCAGGCCTTTGCGCAATTCCAGTCCGACCCCGCCGCGGAACATCGGCTCGAACGGAGTGTAGCCGCCGCGACGGGCGATCGAATCCACGTCGGCCTCGGTATAGGAAACGCGCGCCCAGGCGGTGCGGACCCTGTCCGTGGACAGCAGCATGCCATTGACCTTCACATCCTGGTCCACTAGGTCGAAACCGGCGCCGCCAAAGACGCTTTGCGACTGTGTGCGCAGGAAGGGATAGCTGGCATGGACGCCGGCAAACACCGTGTCCGACTTCACGTTGAAGTCGGGAATCCCAAGGCCGGGATTGGACCAGCCCAGCGTCAATTGCCCGCCAAGCGAAAGGCCTTCGGAACCAACCAGGAAATCATGCCCCAGTTGCAGCGTTTGCTGCTCGTCGAAATCGGCAGAGCTGTAGAGCGAAAGCGTGGTGACATCGCCCATGCCGGTGAGGTCGAAGAGCTGTGCCCGCAACAGGCCGCCGAAACGACCGAGCGCTGAAGAGCCGTAGTTCTGGACGTTCAAGTCCATCACCGCGCTGCGGCGCAGAACGGCGACTTCACCGATCAGGTCCCCCGGCTGGCCACCGGCGGCAGCGCGCAGCGACAGGCGCACGTTGAGCCCGGGGATGTCGTCTGCCAGCAGCAGGTAGCGTTCGGCATCACGGGTGTTGAATACCTCCTGTCCCACAAGCGGCTGGAGGTATCCGGCCAGCACCTGTTCGGAAGGCCCGGCATCGCCGCGCACCCGCAGCGCCGTGAGGCGGCCGAGGATCACCCGGAATTCGGCAGACCCGTTCTCCAGCCGCTGTTCCGGGATTTCCACCGCAGCCAGATATCCCGCACCGGACAACAAGCTGGTGGCCTGCGCGCGAATGTCGCACAGCACCGAAATCGGCAGTTCGCGCCCGATGTAGGAGGAATAGGCTGCCCCGAGGTCGACATCGGAGGCGGCATCCGCCCCGACGAAATTCACCGCGCTCAGCGTGACGCGGATGTTCGCGAAATCGGGATTGTCGAGCGCGCAGGGCGTGCGCTCCATCTGCCCGTCGATCGTGAGCGTCGGCCCCTGGCGGAGGTCAGGCTGAGAGGTCTGGCCCACCAGTTCATCGCGCGTCGGCGGCGCGACGGGATTGGCCTGGGCATAGGTGGTGGCCGGGACTATTGCGCCGATGCCGGCAAAAAGCAGCCCCTGCATCGCGGCGGAACGCAGCCAGCCGGCCCTTGCGTCCCGTTTGTCGTGCTTTCCCCCCGATGTTGCCGAATCGGCAACGGACGACAAATTGACAGAGTTACTCACCTTGGCTTTTCCGTCCTTCCCCATGCGGTTGCGCCCGCCGGACGGCAGGAAACAACCAAGACGGCACCTGCGTAAACAGGCGCAATAACCGCAAACCAGATCGACGCCCGAGTGTATCCAGCGGGGGTGACGATCCTCAATTCCGCGCGATATACGCACGACTGTATGACGCGAATGAGGCAAGTGTGCAATGAACTCTGGCAGCAAATTTGAAGCTGCCGCCTTTGCCCTACATGCCCAGTGCCTCTGCCGCGGCGCGCAATTGCGCCTGCGCATCGGGGTTGTTTTCAAGCGCCGTTTCCAGCGCGTCGCGCGCCTGGCCGTCGCGTCCGAGCGTGCGATAGCTGCGCATCAGCATGATCCAGCCATCGACATTTCGCGGATCGTCCTCCAGCCGCGCGGCAAGGCGCGAAACCATCTGTTCGGCCATGTCCTGCTGCTGGTTGGGCGACAGGGAAGAAGCTGCAGCCATCTGCTCCTGGGTGGGGCCGGGTATCCCGCTTGCGACCGGGGCAGGCAGAATGTTGCGCGTGCCCATCGCCTGCTCGATCCTTGCGGCCACGGCGATGTCATTGATCTGGCCGACCTGGGTGATGGTGCGGACAAGGTCCGTCTCCCAGGGCGCACCTGCCGGGGTGTCGGCCAGCAAGGCCAGCCAGTCGGCAATCGCGCCTTCGTGGTCTTGTGCCAGGTCTTTCTCGACCGCGCGGTAATAGCGCGCCCTCGGCTCGGCCGCATCGAGTTCGACGGCGCGACGGAAGGCCGCGCTTGCCGCGTCGGGCATCGGGTCCGTTTCGCTGGCCATTACCAGTGCCTCGCCCAGGGCGGACCACAGGACCGCGCTGTCAGGCGCAACTTGCGTCGCCTGTTCATAGGCAGAGGCAGCTTCGGCAAAGCGGTTGGCATTGAAATAGGCCAGGCCCAGCCGCTGCCAGGCCTCCGCGTCATTGGCAGCCTCTGCCTCGCGTTGCATGTCCTCCAGCGTTGGCGCGCCTCCCTGGGCGGCAATGGTGCTGTCAGCGGAGGGGGAACGGGGCGATTGATCGTCCATGAGCCGCCATGTCAATGCGCCTGCAAGTACCACCACGGCGGCGATGGCCAGCCATGCGCCGCGCGGCAGGGTGGAAGTGTCGTTGTCGTCCAAGAAATTGCCCCTGATCCATCCGGTTCAAACCGTCCCGGACACAAAAGCATTGCTGCGCACTGTTTTCAATGCGGCATCTTTCATGCATAAGGATCGCGAGGGGGGACGGGAATGGCATCAGGTCAAGACCGTATTAAAGTGGCGATTGTCGGTTCGGGTCCTGCAGGCCTGAGCGCCGCCGGGCATGCTGCCCGGCTGGGGATGAGCCACCTGCTCATCGAGAAGACAGACCATCTGTCCGACACGATCTTCAAATACCAGAAGGGCAAGCACGTGATGGCCACGCCATCAAACCTCGTGCTGCGATCGGACCTGGATTTTGACGCCGGCAGCCGCGAGAAGATCCTCGGCATCTGGGATGAGCAGGTTGCTGCGCAAGGGGTGAATGTCCGCTTCAATGGCGAAGTGACGGCAATCACCGGCGAACAGGGCAATTTCACCATCGAGATCAAGGGCGGCGAGCCCGTGATTGCCGAAAACGTGGTGCTGGCCATAGGCACGCAGGGCAATCCCAACCTCTTGCGCATTCCCGGTGCGGACATGCCGCTGGTCCAGTACCAGCTGGATGATCCGGACGAGTATTTCGACGAGCATATCACCGTCATCGGTTCGGGAGATGCCGGGATCGAGAACGCGCTGGGCCTTGCGGCAGACCCGGCGCAGCGCAATATAGTCACCATCCTCAACCGGCGCGACAGTTTCGCCCGCGCCAAGGGTGCCAACGTCAAGCTGCTGGAAGAGGCGGAGGTAGATGGCCGCATATCGGTGCGGCGCGAGACCTCCCCGCAGGAAGTCCGCATGGGCGAGAATGGCGGCGAACTGGTGCTCGACACCCGCGATGGCGAGGAGGTGATCAGGTGCGATCGCATCATCGCCCGTACCGGCTCGCAGCCGCCGCGCGGTTTCGTAGAGGCCATCGGAATCCAGTTCACCAGCGAGGAGCGCGATGCCTTCCCCGCGCTGACGCCCACTTTCGAGACGACCAAGAACGGCATCCACGTGATCGGTGCGCTGGCCGGCTATCCGCTGATAAAGCACTGCATGAACCAGGGCTATGACGTGATCGAGTTCCTCAACGGGAACGCCGATCTCAAGCCCGCCGACCAGCCGATCCTCGAAGAGAAATTCGCTCGGCTGCCCGGTAACAAGCCGGTGGAGCACTGGCTGGATGTGTTCGGCAGCAACGTGCGCATCTTCAAGGAACTCTCGCCGCTGCAACTTCGCGAGCTGCTGCTGGATTCCACCGTCCATCACTTCCAGCCGGGCGAAGTGGTGTTCACCCGTAACGAGCCGGGCTCATCGATGTTCGCCATCGCGCAGGGCTCGGTCGCGGTGGAGGTCAACCCGAACGATCCATCCATCACCGTTCCCATCGAGGAAGGCTCCATCTTCGGCGAAGTCGGCCTGATTTCCGGCCGCCGCCGCGGTGCCACCATTCGCGCTGCCGAACCGCTGGTGGTAGTGGAACTGTCGCGCACGGCGGCGCTCAAGCTGATCGCCACCGTTCCCAGCGCGGGCCGCGTGGTCAACCAGATCAGTATCGAGCGGCAGTTGTTGCAGATGTTCGGTTCCGGTCTCACGCCGGAGGATGTCTCAACCCTCGTCGAGGCGGCGGAGGTGATGGACGTGCGCGCGGGCCAGAAGGTCATCGAGGAAGGGGCGGACGACAAGGACTTCTTCGTCATCCGTCGCGGTTCGATGATCGTCGAGAAGGACATCGGCGGCAAGCCGGTATTCCTATCCTACCTTCCGGCCGGTTCCTATTTTGGCGAAATGGCGGTGATCGACGGGTCGAAGCGTACCGCTACGGTGAAGGCCGCGATCAAGAGCGAGGTGGTGCGTTTCCCGGGCGAGGCGTTCAACGCCCTGCTCGATGCCAAGCCCAAGTTGCGCGAGAAGGCGCTGCAGGACATGGCCGGCCGCCGCGAGGTGACGGCCTTTGTCGAGGCGCGCAAGGACAGCTTCGGTTCGGCAGCGGACATGTATTCGGAAACCGCGCAGTTCCTGGTCGACAACGGAATCGGCGAAGCGACCGACGTGCTGCTGATCGACGAGACCTTGTGCGTCGGCTGCGACAATTGCGAAAAGGCCTGTGCAGACAGCCACGAAGGCCTCTCGCGGCTCGATCGCGAGGCCGGGCGTACCTATGCCCACCTGCACGTGCCGACCAGCTGCCGCCACTGCGAACACCCGCATTGCATGGCCGACTGCCCACCCAATGCGATCAAGCGCGGCCCGGACGGCGATGTCTTCAT
>CAYXTJ010000062.1:0-12432 GCA_964467715.1 uncultured Sphingomonadaceae bacterium | reverse complement strand
TGTGTGGCGGCAAAGTCGAACATCGAATCACCTCTACTACGCAAAGCAATTGCCGCAAGCCGTCCCACGGCCTATTCAGGGAACCATGCGCATTCTCAAGAAGATCCTGATCGCCCTGCTTGTCCTCATCGTCATCATCGGCATTGCCGTGTGGTGGGCCACGCGCCCGCAAGAGGCTCAATATTCGTTCGAAGACACGACCGGCACTGATCCGGTGCTGGCCGAGCCGGAGGAACAGACCATCCCGACGGTTGGCATTGCCGAACCGATTGGCTGGGAGGAAGGCCAGCTGCCGGTGGCAGCCGAGGGGCTGGAGGTGAACGCCTTCGCGACAGACCTGGAGCATCCGCGCGTAATCTACTCCATGCCTGGTGGCGATATCCTCGTCACGCTCACCAACGCGCCCGATCGCCCTGTGGCAGGCGGCTGGCTGACCAATCTGGTGGCTGGCTGGCTGTTCAGCTCGGCAGGGGCAGCGGTGGAATCGCCCAACCAGCTGGTACTCCTGCGCGATGCGGATGGTGATGGCGTGGCCGAAGAACGGCATACGCTGCTCGATACGCTCGATTCCCCCTCCGGCATCGCCTGGCGGGACGGCAATCTCTATGTCGCCAACCACGATGCGGTGCTGCGCTTCGATTACGAGGAAGGCGCCACCAGCATTGCAGGCGAGGGCGAGAAGCTGCTCGACCTGCCGCCTGCGGGCAATCACTGGATGCGCAATATCGCGCTCAGCCCTGATGGCGAAAAGCTCTATATTGCAGTGGGTTCCGCTTCCAATATCGGCGAAAACGGGATGGATGCAGAGATCGGCCGCGCTGCCATTCACGAGCTCAACCTGAACAGCGGTGTAGCACGGATCTGGGGTGCGGGCCTCCGTAATCCCAATGGCCTGGCATGGAACCCGTGGAGCGGCGAGCTGTGGACCACGGTGAATGAGCGCGACATGCTCGGCAGCGATCTGGTGCCCGATTACTTTACCAATGTGCCGCTGGGCGTGCACTATGGCTGGCCGTGGGTTTACTACAAGGACGTGTTTGACGAGCGGGTGGAACACCCGATGGAACAGTTCCTAACCGAATACACCCGCATGCCGGAATATGCGCTGGGCGCACATGCTGCCGCGCTGGGGGTGGTTTTCTCGGAAGAGGGCGCGCGCATGGGCGATGGCTTTGCCCAGGGCGCCTTCATCGCGCGGCATGGTTCGTGGAACCGCTATCCTGCGGCAGGTTATGACGTGGTCTATGTCGCCTTTGACGAGCGCGGCAATCCGCAAGGCAAGCCGGTGACGGTGCTGGAAAGCTTCCTGACCGACGATGGCAAGACCTATGGCCGACCCACCTGGGTGGCGTGGGATTCCACCGGCGCGCTGCTGGTGAGCGATGATACGGGCAACCGCATCTGGCGCGTGGTCAATCCGGCTGCGCAAGCCATCGCTGCCCCCGAACGCAACACCGGCGCGCGCTTGCCGCCGCGTCGCGAGTTGATCGGCGATCCCTCGCGCGCGTTCGAGGAGCCGCCCGAAGACCTGATGATGCCGGGCGGTTTCTAGAGCGTCTTGCCCGCGCGGCCAGCCAGTTCAGTGATGAAATGCCACGCCGTGCGGCCTGACCGCGCGCCGCGCCGCTTGGACCAGTTCAGCGCTTCGGCTACATCGAGTTCAAGGCCGTATTGCTGCGCATAACCGCGCAAAATATCGAGATAATCGTCCTGCGTGCAGGCATGAAAACCCAGTGACAGGCCGAACCGGTCTGCCAGAGCGAGGTTATCGTCCACCGCGTCTCGCGGGTTGATCGGATCATCCTGCTCGCTGCTGTGGCGCGCAATGATCGCACGGCGGTTGCTGGTAACGGCGAGCCGCACATTGGCAGGTCGCGCTTCCACCCCGCCATCCAGCCAGCTGCGCAAATGGCGCGGGCCCACGCTGTCGCCATCGGCAAAGCCCAGGTCATCGATGAAGACGCAAAAATTGCGCTCCACCCCGCCCAGCAAGGTGAACAGGCGAGAGAGACCGGGCAGCGCATCTGTCGCCACCTGCACCAGCGCGATATTGCCGCCGCTCTCCTGCGCATCCTTCACAGCTGCCCGCAGCAAGGCAGACTTGCCCATGCCTCGCGCGCCCCACAGCAGCATGTCATGCGCCGGCAATCCGGCAGCCAGCCGCTGGATATTGGTGGTAACGCTGTCCTTCTGCTTGTTGATTCCCCGAAGCAGGGCAAGCGCAGGCGCCTCGATTGTCGCAACCGCCCGGGCAGAACCGTCCCACACATAGGCAGGCGCTGCTTGCCAGTCCGCAGCATCGGCATCTCCCGCCAGTTCGCGGGCTTCCAGCGCATCGGCAATCCTGCGCAGCAGATCTTCTGTAGTGCTCACGGGCCTTGCCTTGCGCGGCTGGCTGCCCGCGTCAAGCCGAATGCAGCCTATGGCAAGACACTTGGCAGAGTCGCGCAGGCGGACTAGCTGGGCGCAATGGACAGCACCGCGCCGAAAATACTGCCCGGCAACAAGGGCGGCATCGCTGAGGCGGTGGCCTTGCTGCGCGCGCACCAGCTCGTCGCGCTGCCGACCGAGACAGTCTACGGCCTTGCCGCGCGTGCAGACAGCGAGCAGGCAGTGGCGCAGATCTTCCGTGCCAAGGGGCGGCCCAGCTTCAACCCGCTGATCGTGCATGTCTCCAGCCCTGCCATGGCTGAGCGCATTGCCGAGGTGGACGAGCAGGCGAAATCACTGATGGCGCAGCTCTGGCCGGGGCCGCTCACGCTGGTGCTGCCGCTGAAGCCCGGTGCCGCAATCGCGCCTGCCGTGTCTGCCGGCTTGCCCACCATCGCCCTGCGGATGCCCGCCCATCCCGTGGCACGCGCGGTGTTGAGCCAGCTTGACCTGCCCCTTGCCGCGCCTTCTGCCAACCGCAGCACCGCCATCAGCCCGACCGCGCCTGTTCACGTCGCCACCTCGCTGGACTCAGGCGTTGCAGCCATCCTTGATGGCGGCATTTGCGAACGCGGGCTGGAATCGACCATCATCGCCTTGCGCGACGGCGAGGCGTGGAGCCTGCTGCGCGAAGGGCCCGTCACGCGTGAGCAGCTTGTGGCAGCAATCGGCTCTACCCCCGTGGAGGCGGGCAAGGGCATCGAATCACCCGGCCAGATGGTGCGCCATTATTCGCCCGGAAAACCGGTGCGGCTGGATGCGCCATCAGCCGCGCCGGGCGAATTCCTGATCGGCTACGGCGCTGTGGCTGGCGACTGCACCCTTTCGGAAAGCGGTGACCTGGCGCAAGCTGCAGCGCGGCTTTACGCCTGCCTGCATGCGGCGGCGGATGCGCCTGAACAGCGCATCGCCATTGCCCCCATCCCGCACGAAGGGATTGGCGCTGCGATCAACGACAGGTTGAAACGCGCCGCAGCCTGAGCGCGCGCACCTCAGCTTTCGGCAAGGGCTGCGTCCGGTTCCGCCCGGTCAGCGTCGCCAATCTCGCTATCGGGTGAATCGGGTTCTGCCCCTTCGCAGTTAACGTCCACAAAGCCGGTCTGATTGATGGTGCAGCTGGCGGAGCCATAGACATTCACCTCCGCACCGCCAGTGACGTTGATATCCGCCTCGTCATCGACTGTCAGGTCCACGCCGCCCGCTCCGGTGATGCTGATCGAGGCTGTGCGGCTGCGCAATTGCTCGGCATCGACACCGCCCGCGCCGGTGATGGCGATGCGCGTGTTGTCTGCCGTGCCTGATGCTTCAACGCTTCCTGCGCCGGAGATGCCGAAGGTCACGTCCTCCACGTCGATCGATCCGATGCTCAATTCGCCTGCGCCGTTGATCTCGCTCTCGAAACTCTCGCCCGTGATGCGATCAATGGCGACATCGCCTGCACCGCTTACCGAAAGCCAGGACAATGCAGGCATGGTGATATGGAAAGTGACATTGCTGGAATCGTCCCACGCACCGCTCATATCGTTCGAAATCGGTTCGATGATCAGGCGGTTGTGCGAAACGCTGGCCTCCATCTGGTCCAGCACCCAGCGCGGCCCTTCACCGCGCACTGCAAACTCATCGCCCTGCGTGATCACGATATCGAACGGGCCAGACGCGGACAGCTGGTCAAAGTTGGAGACGGCGTAGGAAACTTCGATCACCTCATCCATGTCCTCGCCAGACTCGATACCGACCACATAGTCGTAGCTCTCGTCATCATCATCGACAGCGATGGCGATGGTGCCGGCTGCAAGTGCACCTGCACCAAGAGCCAGCAGGATTTCCCTTTTGCGAAGTTTCGGTTTTTCTCCGGTCACAATAACAGCCCCCTGTTCAATCTATCTGGGTTCGACCGGGATCATCGGCAGCAAGGCATCGATCTCCCGGCGAACGACTACTGCCTCGCGGCAGGCATCATCATCTCCACGCTCGCACTCGTCGGCGAGCTCTTCATATTCGCGCTGCAAGCGGCCCAGCCGCTCTTCGCGACGCCGGATTTCCCGGCCACGCGCCTCGTCCGCTTCGGACTGGCTGGTGGTGGCGAGATCCACTGCCTTGCTGGCAACCCGAACCGGTGCGGTGGCGACATCCACTGCCGTCCGGGCGATGCAACCGCCCAGGGCGATCGGCAGTACTGCAGTGGCGATCATCAGCGGGAAGCGCATCGGACGGGAACCTCGTTTCGGGCAGGAGTTGCCGCGAACATGGCTTGCCCGGCACGAATGCGCAACGAACGCGCTGGACAGTGATCAGGCGGCCTTCCCCTCCCGCGGTTCCACCACCAGGCTGCCCGAGCCCATGGACTGCACCCGGCATCGCGCGCTTCCGCGCACCGTGACATGGCCGGAACCCATGATGTTCGCTGCCACTTCGCCGTCGCAGGCAAAAGTTGCGTCGCCCGATCCGGTGATGTCGATATCCGCCGATTCCACCAGCAGGTTGCCCATGTCGGCATTGCCGCTGCCAGCCACCGAAAGGTCCAGCTTGCCGACCTTGCCGCCGGCAGAGAATGAGCCGCTACCGGCAATGGTAACCTCGAGCGAGGCGTTATCGATATCGAGGACCGAAATTTCGCCCGATCCCGCGATCACCAGTTCGGCATTGTCCGCCAGCGCGGAAGTTGCCAGCGCGCCCGATCCGGTGATGGTCACCTTGGATGGCGCGGGCATGGTGACGGTGATCGTCGCACCTTCGTCATCGCCGCTGCAGAAATCGCCGCGCATGACATAGAGCGTGTCGCCATCGACCAGGAAGCGGGCGCCATCCTTGGCTTCGTCATCACCCTGAACGGAAATGGCGAAATCCTCGCCCTCGGTGATAACGAGCTGGTCGGGACCGACGAGTACGACTTCGGTCGGCAGGTCCTCGCCCATGTCGAGGTCTTCCAGCTTCACGCCGGTCTTGCCGTTGAAGCGGAATTTGTCGGAATCGCAGTTGAACTTGAACTTGCCGTCCTTGCGGACAGTAAACGCACCACTCATCGCGGCGGCTATCACGAATGGGCCAACAGCCCGCATCATCTTGTCGAAGCGCATGATCATTCCTGTATCTGTGTGTTACGACAATAATACAGAAGGCGAGGGCATTTTTCAAATACGCTCGTCGATGGCGCTTGCCGTTTCGCCGAGCGAGGTCCGGGGCACAAAAAAGGCCGCTCCGGTGCGCGGAGCGGCCCTTTGTGGTCCGTCTGGGTGCCCCTTGGGTACCCGTCAGGCGTCTTCGGTGTTCTCATAATACTGCGGAGCATGTTCCTTCAGTACGTCGAGGATCTTGGTCAGCGCGGTCGGCTCGTCGGTCTTTTCCATGGCCGCCAGTTCACGGGCGAGACGGCTCGATGCCGCTTCGAAGATCTGGCGTTCGGAATAGGACTGCTCGGGCTGGTCTTCCGGGCGGAACAGGTCGCGCGTCACTTCGGCGATCGACACCAGGTCACCCGAATTGATCTTCGCTTCATATTCCTGCGCACGGCGGCTCCACATGTTGCGCTTCACCTTGGGCTTGCCCTTGAGCGTTTCCATGGCTTCCTTCAGCGTCTTGTCGCTGGAAAGCTTACGCATGCCGATGGATTCGATCTTGTTGACCGGGACGCGGAGCGTCATCCGCTCCTTTTCAAAACGCAGCACATAAAGTTCGAGCTGCATGCCAGCAATTTCTTCATTCTGGAGCTCGACCACACGGCCGACACCGTGCTTGGGGTAAACAACGTAATCGCCAACTTCAAAGGCGGGGGCATTGGCTGCCATGTACTGTCCTTTCCTTGCCGGCGAGGTTCCTTCGGACAGCGACAGGATGCCCTCTGACTGCTAGACCCATCGGCAGCCGGAACTCCAGTTATTTGTCGCGGAGAAGGGAAACCTGCCTTCCTGTCTGCTCATCCCGCGGTTGCAAGACGAGAAATTGGCGTGAAGTATAAAAGATTCGTAACAAAATTACCAGACCTGCCCAAATAGCAGGCATCGCCCGCACAAAAGGCAGGTCCGGCCACGATGCCGAACGGCAATAATTCCGTTAAATCAGAGGCTTAATCGCCTTCGCCCGGCGCTTCGGAGAAGTACTTCTCGAACTTCCCTTCCTGACCCTTGAATTCGTCCGCATCGGCGGGCGGTTCCTTGGCTTCGGTGATGTTCGGCCATTCGGCGGAATATTTGGTGTTCAGCTCCAGCCACTTTTCCGTGCCGCTTTCGGTGTCGGGAAGGATTGCTTCTGCCGGGCATTCCGGCTCGCAAACGCCGCAATCGATGCATTCGCTGGGGTTGATGACGAGCATGTTCTCGCCTTCGTAGAAGCAATCCACCGGGCACACCTCAACGCAATCGGTGTACTTGCACTTGATGCAGGCGTCGGTGACGACATAGGTCATGTGAGCTGTCTTCCTTCAGATCCGTGCCGCGTCTTCGCGGTTGATTGTTCCTGCTATGGCGAATGGTGCGCCAGCGTCAAGCACGCGGTAGCAGGCTTGCGCTTCCGCTGCCGGACCGCGCCGTGCCGGTAAAGCAAGGATTTCTATCACCCGCACATGTGTGCGCATCGGCAATGTCAGCACATCGCCTGCACAAATGCCTGCGCTGGGCTTGGTCACCCGTCTGCCGTTGAGGCGGATATGGCCGGCGCGGGCCCATTCCTGCGCGAAGCTGCGGCTGGAAGCGAGACGGAGGAAGCAGAGCAGGCTGTCTATCCGCAAGTCCCGCAATATCCGTCAATTGTTGCCCAGCAGGTCAGCCAGACCTGCAAATGCGGCATTGCTGGTGGCGGGCTGGTGTTCGGGCTTGCGCCTGTCGCGATTCTGCCCGCCCGGCTGGCCCCGGCGCTGTCCGCCGTTCTGCCCCGGCTTGCCGCGAGGTTTCGCACCGCGGTTGCCTTGCGCATCCGGCCTTGGCCCCTCGTCCTTGCGCGGCGGACGCCAGCTCCATGGGCGCGGCGGTGGTGGGCCGAACATGCCTTCTGCCAGCTGCACTTCCTCATGCGGGCGGAAGCCTGCGTCGCGCATCAGGCGCTGGAAGCTCTCCGGCTCCAGCCCCATCGACGTGGCGAGCGCGGTATCAACTGGAAAATTCCGACCATTGGTGCGCGCGCGCCGTTCATGCGCGGCGCGAAACAGCTTTTCCGCCATGTCGATGCGCACGGCCTGCTTGCCTGCGCGGCGATAGCCGGCAGGCAGGTGCTTGCCGCCCTCGATCACCGCTTCCAGTTTCTCGTTCACGTCGCGGTTGTCGACGCCAAGTTCCTTCAGCAACATGCGCGGGGCAGGCTTGAGCAGGGCAGGCACGAAAACATCGAGCGAGCCGATGGCAACGCCCAGCTTGCGCAGGAAGGGGCGCTTTTCCTTGGGGATATGGGCGAGCCCCGCAGATTCGCGCTGCACCGTGCCGTTGCGGTCCACCAGAGTCAGCAGCAAGGCACGCACTTCGCTGCCGGCCTCGGGGTCCTGCGCGGCCTCCTCCAGCTTGCGCAGCGCGTCGAGCGGGGCGAGCTGGCCTTCCAGCCAATGCTCCAGCGCTTCGGCCAGCCTGTCCCGATTGGCGGGATCGAGCGCGCCCAGTTCCTTTTCCAGCACGATGCGGAAGCGGGTGGGCGACTTGGTGGAACGCTCCAGCGTGGCCACCGGCTTGTCACCGTTCAGGATCTTGCCGCCAGCGATGCGCAGCGCGCCCAGTTCCTGCTCCACCAGAGCGGTGGCCTTCTGCGCCAGCAGCTGCGGCATGTGCTTTTCGGCGGCGGCGAGCAGCATCTTGCGCTCTTCGCTGTCAGCCTCGGCATCGACCAAGAAACGGAATCCCTCGAGGTGGCCGATCACATGGTCCTCGACCATGACCTTGCCATCCTCGCCCAATACGACACGCAACAATGCGGCATCCTTACCCATGCTTTTCATCAATACAGCAGTGCGCCGGTTTACAAAACGTTCTGTGAGCCGCTGGTGCAAGGCGTCGGACAATTTGGCTTCGACGCCGCGCGCCCGTGCTGCCATCTCGTCACGCGCCAGCACCCAGTCGGGCCGCTGGCAGATATAGGCCCAGCTGCGGATCGCGGCGAGGCGGCCTTGCAGCGTATCGATATCGCCGCGTACCTCGCCCAGTTCGGAAATCCGCGCAGCCACGAAGTCCGCGCCGATGTGTCCGCCCTTGAGGTCCTGCCACAAGCGGCGCACGAAGCGCGCGTGCATGTCCGGACCCTGCTGGCGGAAATCGGGCAGCTGGCACACTTCCCACAAGCGGCGCACGCGAGCCGAGGAACTGGCTTCGCGGCGAACCTGGTCATCGTCGGACAGCCGCCGGAGCACGGCGAGGTCGATAGCTTCGGGCGCGGCGGCGAGCTGCGGCAGGTCAGGCTTGCGCTCCAGATCGCCGAGCAGGATGTCGATGGAGGAAAAGCGCGGGGAAGGCTCGCGCCAATAGAGCTTGGTCAATGGCGCGAAGCGGTGCTGCTCGATGGCGAAGACCTCTTCCTCGGTGAATTCGAGCGCATCGCGATGGCCACCCGAAAGCGTGCCGAAGGTGCCGTCCTGCTGGTGGCGACCTGCGCGCCCGGCAATCTGCGCCATTTCGGCAGGGGTCAACCGCCGCTGGCGAATGCCGTCGAACTTGGAGAGCGAGGCGAAGGCCACGTGGCGCACATCGAGATTGAGCCCCATGCCGATGGCATCGGTGGCGACGATGTAATCCACCTCGCCAGACTGGAACAGTTCCACCTGTCGGTTGCGCGTTTCCGGGCTCAATGCACCCATCACCACCGCCGCGCCGCCACGGAAGCGGCGCAGCAATTCGGCGACGCGGTAAACCTCCTCGACGCTGAAGGCGACGATGGCGCTGCGTGGCGGTAAGCGCGAAAGCTTGGCGGAACCGGCGTGGCTGAGGGTGGAAAAGCGCGGGCGTTCCTCGATCTCGGCCTGCGGGATCAGCGCGCGCACCATCGGTTCCAGCGTGGCGGAGCCAAGCAGCATCGTCTCCTCGCGACCACGGGCGTTGAGCAGCCGGTCGGTGAAGATATGCCCCCGCTCGCGATCAGCGGAAATCTGTGCTTCGTCCAGCGCCACGAAGGCGCGGTTGCCGCCGTCTCTGGGCATGGCCTCGGCAGTGCACAGGAGGTAGCGCGCGGTGGGCGGCTCGATCCGCTCCTCACCTGTGATCAGCGCAACCTGCTTCTCGCCCTTGATGGCGCAGACCTTATCGTAGACCTCGCGCGCCAAAAGACGCAGCGGGAAACCGATCGCGCCGCTGGAATGGCCGCACATCCGCTCGATCGCGAGATGTGTCTTGCCGGTATTGGTTGGCCCAAGAACCGCGCGGATGCGGCTGTCTGATGCGCGGGAAGTCACAATACCGTTCAATTTGGAGGCGCTTCGCGCACTGTGCAACCGCGCCTTTGGTGCAATCGGCACACTGCTGCCAACGGCTTGTGGATAACTACGTAAATCGGTTCGGCGCGCGCAGGACTCGGCCTGTCGCCGTTAAGCCAGAATTTACTTTATACAGGTAGAGCAAGCGGCAAGGAATTTACCCCGGACAGGGCCGCGCGCGATCCCCGCCACAAAGGGCAGGTGGAATCCGGCGGCACCAGGGAGGCCGCGCTTGTTCAAGGACCGCGAAAATCAGGGCGATGACGCTTCGCATGACGGGAATTTTCCGCCCGCCGACCTGTCGCTGACCCAGGTGATCGCGGAAGGCCCCGCCGCGCAGACCCGCCGCCATTCGCGCATCGCCAGCTTCTCGGATCGCTATCACGAATGGCGCGAGCAGGCCTCGCTCAAGCTTTCCAATGTCGATTTCGCGCCGGACCTTGCCCGCGATATCGGTTCGGTCCGCTGGTTCCGCGGCGCGCTGACGCTGGTCGGCCTGTCGCTGATCTCGGTAGCGGCATGGCCGGGTTTCTCGCCCGTCGAAGCCGCACCCGCCATGACCATCGATGACGATGTGCGCGACGAATTCCGCAGCCAGATGATCATGCCGCTGGCACTGGGGGCTGACAGCGGTCGCCGTATGGGTGCCAATGCCGCGGTGATCCCGCTGGCCAATGCGCCGGAGCGCCCGCGCCTCGACATGGTGGCCACGTTGACGCAGGGCGACAGCTTTGACCGGATGCTGCGCCGCGCCGGCGTGAGTGATGCCGAAGCGCGCGAAATCGCGGGCATGATCGGCACCGCCATCGACATTGACGATATCGAATCCGGTACACAGGTGGACATCACGCTGGGCCGCCGCACCACCATGGGCCAGCCGCGCCCTGTCGATGCGCTGAGCTTTCGCGCCCGCTTTGACCTGCAGCTGGCGGTGGAGCGCCGCGATGGCCAGCTCTACCTCGATCCGCGCCCGATCATGGTTGATGCCACTCCGCTGCGCATTCGTGCCAAGGTGGGTGACAACCTTTACCGCTCGGCCCGCGCGGCTGGCGCCCCGGCACGTTCGGTGCAGCAGTTCCTGCGCGTGATCGGCAACGAGATGAGCCTCGAAAGCGACATTTCGGCGACGGACGAGTTCGACCTGATCGTGGATTACAAGCGCGCCGCCACGGGCGAGATCGAAACGGGCGAGCTGCTTTTTGCCGCGATCATCCGCAATGGCGAACCGCGCCGCCGCATGATGCGCTGGGGCCCGCAAGGCCGCTATTTCGAAGCATCGGGCGTGGGCGAGCAGCGCGAAGGGCTGATGCGTCCGGTGCCCGGTGCAATCAGCTCGCGCTATGGCATGCGCCGCCACCCGATTCTGGGTTATCGCCGGATGCACTCGGGCCTGGATTTCCGCGCCAGTCACGGCACGCCGATCTATGCTGCAACCGATGGCCGCGTGACCATGGCCGGGCGCAACGGATCCTATGGCAATTACGTGAAGCTGCAGCATGGCGGCAACCTCGCCACCGGATACGCGCACATGAGCCGCATCGCGGTGCGCAATGGCCAGCAGGTCACGCGCGGGCAGGTGATCGGCTATGTTGGCTCGACCGGCCTCTCGACTGGGCCGCATCTGCATTACGAGATGTATCGCGGCGGGCAGAAGATCGATCCCTCCACCGTCAGCTTCGTCACCCGCGCACAACTGACCGGCAGCGAGCTGGAAGATTTCCGCGCCCAGCTGGACGTGTTGCAGCGCGTGGAGCCGGGCGCAGCGCTCGCCACTCTTGGCCCTGATCCGGATGATCTGGCAGAGCCGGTGCGCGAGATCGACCGGCTCGAAAACCGCCAGAAGGTGCGCTGACGGGCGCTGCCGTGCATGATTGCTCCCGCGCCGCTTTTGCGGCAGGAGGCAAGCCACCATGACACCATCCTATCCCGCAACCCGCCTTCGCCGCAGCCGCGCTTCCGCATGGAGCCGCGCCATGCACCGCGAAACCGTGCTCACCCCTGCAGACCTCATCTGGCCGCTGTTCGTGACCGAAGGGCAGGGCGTGGAAGAGCCAGTCAGCTCGCTGCCTGGCGTCTCGCGCTGGTCGGTGGATGGCATTGCCGCGCGGGCGAAGGAAGCGGTGGCACTGGGCATTCCCTGCATCGCCCTGTTTCCCAACACGCCAGCGGGCAAGCGCAGCGATGATGGCGAGGAAGCGCTCAACCCTGACAATCTGATGTGCCGGGCGATCAAGGCGATCAAGGATGCCTGCGGTAACGATATCGGCGTGCTGACGGATGTGGCGCTCGATCCCTACACCAGCCACGGGCAGGACGGGCTGATCGAGGATGCGGGCTATGTGCTGAATGACGATACCGTGGCCGTGCTGGTGGACCAAGCGCTGAACCAGGCGCGGGCAGGCGCGGATATCATCGCCCCGTCAGACATGATGGACGGCCGCATCAAGGCGATCCGCATGGCGCTGGAAATGGGCGAGCACCACAATGTGCAGATCATGTCCTATGCCGCCAAATATGCCTCTGCCTTTTACGGCCCCTTCCGCGATGCGGTGGGTTCGGGCGGATTGCTGAAGGGCGACAAGAAGACTTACCAGATGGACCCGGCCAACACCGACGAGGCGCTG
>CAYXTJ010000061.1:0-12502 GCA_964467715.1 uncultured Sphingomonadaceae bacterium | reverse complement strand
GCTGCCTTCCTCGATCGCCGGATCGAAGGCGTGATGAAGTTCGAAAAGGCCAAGGCGCAGCTGCTGGGCGGTGACCGCGAGCATTTCGATATCGCGCGTTTTCTGGGGCGGCTGCGGTACGGGTATAAGTAAGGGTTGGGATAGTCCCTCAGGCGCTGGGCGCGAACAAGCGTCTTTTGCTTTCCGCACGCCCATCCGGGCGCGCGGTCCTCCCGGCTGATCCCTTCGCTTCGCTATGGGGCCGGTCCGGGCGGGCGGTCGCCCTTGCGGGCCTGAGGCCCGTTTTCAGCGCGCCTAGATTGGCCGGGAATGGTTGGTGAGCCGAAGGCGAAGCCAGCGCGTCACTAAGCGCCGGCCGTTAGGCCGAAAGCCAAGCAGCGCGGATGCGCTGCGCCCGGCGCTTGAGGGACTAAAAAACTAATGAGAACCAGTTGCAATTAGCGCTCCGCTCTGGCACCGCGCCAGTGAGAGCAAGAGACCGATGACACTCGACACATTGCAACCCTTGGCTGAAGCCGAAATCACATCTGTCGACTGGGACCAGCTGGCCCCTGAGGAAGCCAAGCGCCTGCGCGCACTGGGCATCGACGTCGGGGCGCATGTCGCCATCGCCAATCGCGGCATTTTCCTGGGCCGCGATCCCATTGCCATCACCATCGGGCGGATGACCGTGGCGCTGCGCCGCGTGCATGCAAAGGCCATGTCGGTTCGCGCATTATGATCGAGATTCGCAAGGCCGCACTGGTCGGCAACCCCAATGCGGGCAAAAGCGCGCTGTTCAATGCGCTGACCGGCGCCCGCCAGAAGATCGCCAACTATCCCGGCGTTACAGTCGAGCGGAAAAGCGGGCGGCTGGTCCTGCCTGCCGGGGACAGCATCGAGCTGGTCGACCTGCCCGGTTCCTATTCGCTCGACCCGTCAAGCCCGGACGAGGAAGTGACCCGCAAGGTCGTGATGGGCGAATTCGACGGCGAAGCGCAGCCCGATGTGCTGGTGATCGTTATCGATGCGGCTAACCTCGAACAGCATCTTGTCTTCGCGCAGGAACTGATCGGTCTGGGCGTGCCTACCGTGATTGCGCTCAACATGATCGACCTTGCCGAGAGGGACGGTCTGGTGATCGATGCGGCCGCGCTGTCACAGGCGCTGGGTGTTCCCGTGGTGCCCACCGTTGCGGTGCGCAGGCGCGGGCTGGGCGATCTGACAGACGCCATCGCCAAGGCTGCGCGACAGGATTTGACCACGCGGCACGAGGTGGAAGACCGGACGCTTCCCGAGCGCCGCCTTGCCGCGCGCAACATCGCCAAGGGCGCGATCCTTTCGCAAAGCACGGCGCACCAGCTACACGCCAAGCTGGACAAGGTTCTGCTGCACCCGTGGCTGGGGCCGGTGATCCTGTTCGGCCTACTGTTCGTGATCTTCCAGGCGGTTTTCGCCTGGGCCAATCCCTTCATCGGAATGATCGAGGGGCTAACCGAAGTCATGGCCAGCGGCGTAATCGCCGTGGTGCCCGAAGGCCTGTTGCAGGATTTTCTTGTCGATGGCGTGATCGCCGGTGTCGGTTCGGTGGTGGTGTTCCTGCCGCAGATCGTGATCCTGTTCGCCTTTATCCTGGCGATGGAGCAATCGGGCTACATGGCCCGCGCCGCCTTCATCATGGACCGGCTGATGGCCTATGTCGGCCTCTCCGGGCGCAGCTTCATCCCGCTCCTGTCCAGCTTTGCCTGCGCCATTCCCGGCATCATGGCAACGCGCGCCATCGCTGATCCCAAGGACCGGCTGACCACCATCCTGATCGCCCCGCTGATGACCTGTTCGGCGCGCCTGCCGGTCTATGCCGTGATTATCGCCGCGGTGATTCCGGCCGAAAAGGTCGGCCCTGGCATCGGCCTGCAGGGGCTGGTGCTTTTCGTGCTTTACCTCGCCGGGATCGTATCGGCGATGGTGGCTGCGCTGGTGCTGCGCCGCTCTGTCACCAAGGGCAAGGCATCGGGCTTCATCATGGAAATGCCGCGCTACCAGATGCCGCCGATTCGTGACCTGCTGATCGGCCTGTGGCAGCGCGCATGGGTGTTCCTGCGCCGTGCGGGTACGATCATCTTCATGGCCACGGTGATCCTGTGGGTGCTGCTGTCCTTCCCCAAGGCGGGCGAAGGCGAGAGCCAGCTCGACGCGTCCATCGCCGGACAGGTGGCGAGCGCGATGCACCCCGCTTTCGAGCCGGTCGGCTTCAACCGCGAGATGACGCTGGCGCTGGTGCCTGCGATGGCCGCGCGCGAAGTGGCCGTGGCCAGCCTTGCCACCACATATGCCGTGGATGCGGAGGACGAGGCCGAGACCGAGCAGGCCTTGCGCGACCAGATCGCCGCCCGCTGGAGCCTGCCCTCCGCGCTCGCCTTCCTCGCATGGTTCGTGTTTGCCCCGCAGTGTCTGTCCACCATCGCCGTGGCCCGGCGCGAAACAAACGGGTGGAAATGGCCCGTGGTGATGTTGGTATACCTGTTCGCAGCAGCCTATATCTTCGCGGGAATCACTTATTGGGGCGCGATAGCGCTGGGGTTGTAGCGAAGGGAATTTTCAGATGGCCGGTTCACTCAACAAGGTAATGCTGATCGGCAATCTGGGTGCAGACCCCGAGATCCGCAGCTTCCAGAACGGCGGCAAGGTGTGCAACCTGCGCATCGCCACATCGGAACAGTGGAAGGATCGTGACGGCCAGCGCCAGGAGCGCACCGAATGGCACACGGTGGCGATCTTCTCCGAAGGCCTCGTCAATGTCTGCGAGCGTTACCTAAAGAAGGGCAGCAAGGTCTTTGTCGAAGGCCAGCTTCAGACCCGCAAGTGGCAGGACCAGAACGGTCAGGACCGCTATTCCACCGAGGTTGTGCTGCGCGGCTTCAACGGCACGCTGACCATGCTTGATGGTTCGGGCAGCGGTGGCGGCGGCCAGCGCGGCGGCGGCAACTGGGATCAGGGCGGTGGCACTGGTGGCGCCAGCGGCGGCGGCTCCAGCTGGAACCAGGGCGGCGGCGGCTCGGGCGGTTCGTCCGGCGGCTCCAACTTCGGCGACGATCTGGACGACGATATCCCGTTCTGAGGGCGGGCTAAAATCAGGCCTTCTTCAGCTTCGCCAAGGCTTCCTGCAGCGGGCCTTGCGGACCTTTTTCGGCAAGATCGTGTTCTTCGCGCACGCGGTCTGCATCGGGGCCGGTGAGGTAGGGATCGATGGCGAGGGCCAGGCTTTGCGCCACGGCTTCGCCAAGGTCGAAGCTGGTGCCGGAATAGGGGATCTCGTCGAGGTCCTCTTCCGCCAGCTCGATCTCTTCCTCGGTAATCTCGCGCTCCGGCACGAAGTGTAGGTCAAGCTCCTCTTCCAGCTTCATCGGCAGATCGTCGCCGGAAATGGCGCAGCTTTGCACGATATCGGCTGACAGCGTGCCGCTGGCCTCCACCCGCTCGCCCTTGGTGTTGAACAAGACGCGGGCCGTCAGGCTGTTGACGGCGACGATATCGAACCGGCTCGCCAGCGCTGCGCATTCTTCCGCCGTCGCGACGAGTTCCACCGGCTGCGCGGTGATCCCGCGTAGATCGACCATGCGCGAAAATTCGGGGCGCGAAAATTCGGGTGTGGAAGCAGCATCGCTCATTGCGCGATCCTTCCGGCCAGCAAATCTTCATCGCTGCGGCTGGCGAGGTCTTCCTTCAATGCCAAAAGGCGTGCGGCAAGGCCCGCCGGATCACCGCCATCCTCGCGCCAGTGGACATTGCGCTCGAGGACGGAGGCAAGCTCATCGGTCCCGTTGCTCTCAAAGGCGGTGCGCAGCGCGCCGATTCTTCCGCCAAGGGCCGCCATCAGCTTGCCCATGTGCTTGCCCACCACGATATCGCCCACGCCGCTTTCGCGCAGCTGGCCGTCCATGTCGTCCACGAACAGCTCTGTCAGAAGGGCAGACTTGCGTGCCAGTGAACGGCTCTTTTCCATGCGCAGCAGCGTGATGGCGAGCACGTTTACCACCATGTCGAACCGGCCATCGATCGAATCCGCCACGTCGCTTTTCGCATAATATTCGGGCAGGCGGCTGATCTCCACCACACGGAACCACAGCGGGCGCAAGGCATCGCTCGGGTCGGACTGGGTGCCGAAAAGGCGGGAGAAGAATGACACAGCGGGTACTTTCTGGTTTGCAATCGTTAAGCGGGTATTCAATGCCCTGTGGGCAAGCGCGTTCTGCCCGGGATTGCATGGGCGCGCTCCAGCCCGTAAGGCTTGCGTGAAGATATAGGAAGCCCGGCTTGCCTGACAATGCGTGCCCAGCGAACGCGGGCGCGGGCGGGCCGCGAAAATTGAGATTCGAAGGAACGACGCGAAAATGCATGCCAGCTTGCGGATTATCAGCGCCGTAGCGGCCCTGGGCCTTGTTGCGGGTTGTTCGTCGATCGAGAACTCGCGCGGCTATCTTGTGGATCAGGTGCTGGTGGCATCGGTGCAGCCGGGGATCGACAACCGCCAGTCGGTGGAAAGCACGCTGGGCCGTCCCACGCTGACCAGCCAGTATGGCGAGCCGATCTGGTATTACATTTCCAGCCGTACCGAGCAGGCTCCGTTCACCACGCCCAAGATTGCCCGCCATTCGGTGTTGGCCATCAAGTTCGATGATGCCGGCAACGTGCTGTCCGCCGAAACCAGCGGCATGGAGCAGGTGGTGCGGATCGATCCCGATGGCAATGAAACGCCCACGCTGGGTATCGAGCGCGGCCTGCTGGAAGACCTGTTCGGCAATATCGGCACCGTTGGCGCACCGATGGGCGGCGGCGGCGTCTAGGCCTGATCGCCGCGCCACCAGCGCAATGGCTGCCACTGCTTGCAGCCCGCCATGCTTCACCCCATATGGCGCAGCATGAGCAATTCTTCCGATAACTACGGCCTGGTCCAGTGGCACGGCACCACCATCATTGGCGTCAAGCGCGGCGGCAAGACGGTGATCGCCGGCGACGGACAGGTGTCGATGGGCAACACGGTGATGAAGCCCAATGCCCGCAAGGTTCGCCGCCTTGGCGATGATGGCAAGGTGATCGCCGGTTTCGCTGGCGCAACCGCAGATGCCTTCACACTGTTCGAGCGGCTAGAGCGCAAGCTGGAACAGCACCGCGGCCAGCTGCTGCGCGCTGCTGTCGAGCTGGCGAAGGACTGGCGCACTGACAAGTACCTGCGCAATCTCGAAGCGCTGATGATCGTGGCGGATGCAGAATCGCTGCTGGTCCTCACCGGTAATGGCGACGTACTGGAACCCGAAGGCGGGATCACCGCGATCGGCTCCGGCGGCAATTATGCCCTCGCTGCAGGCCGCGCGCTGGCTGATTACGAGGAAGATGCCGAGACGCTGGCGCGCAAGGCCATGGCCGTCGCGGCAGATATCTGCGTCTTCACCAATGGCAATGTGACGGTGGAAACGCTTTAGGCTGGCAAAGCCCGCGCACGACCTCCTCCATCCAGACCTGACAGAGAACTATGACCGACACCCTTACCCCCAAGGCGATTGTCGCCGCACTCGACGAACACATCATCGGCCAAAAGGACGCCAAACGCGCCGTGGCCGTGGCGCTGCGCAACCGCTGGCGCCGCCAGCGCCTCAACGCCGATTTGCGTGACGAGGTAACGCCCAAGAACATCCTGATGATCGGCCCCACCGGCTGCGGCAAGACCGAGATCAGCCGCCGCCTTGCCAAGCTGGCGCAGGCACCTTTCGTGAAGGTTGAGGCCACCAAGTTCACCGAAGTCGGCTATGTCGGGCGCGACGTGGAACAGATCGCGCGTGACCTTGTCGAGGAAGCGATCCGGCTGGAGAAGGACCGCCGCCGCGAGGCCGTGCGCGAGGCCGCCAGCGAAGCCGCGATGGAGCGGCTGCTCGATGCGCTCGTGGGCTCCAGCGCTTCGGCCGCAACGCGCGAAAGCTTCCGCAACCGCATCGTCGACAATTCGATGAACGATACCGAGGTCGAGATCGAGGTTTCCGAAGCCTCGCCCATGCAGATGGACCTTCCCGGTATGGGCGGCGGGGCCACCATGATCAACCTGTCGGAAATGATGGGCAAGGCGTTCGGTGGCCCGCCGAAGAAGAAGCAGAAGCTGAAGGTTCCGCAAGCGTGGGACAAGCTGGTCGACGAAGAAGCCGAAAAGCGCATGGATCAGGACGACGTCGCCCGCGTGGCGCTGGCCAATGCGGAAACCAACGGCATCGTCTTTCTGGACGAGGTGGACAAGATCGCCGTTTCCGATGTGCGCGGCGGATCGGTCAGCCGCGAAGGCGTGCAGCGCGATCTCCTGCCGCTGATCGAAGGCACCACCGTTGCCACCAAATATGGCCCGATGAAGACTGACCACGTGCTGTTTATCGCCAGCGGCGCGTTCCACGTGTCCAAGCCTTCCGACATGCTGCCCGAATTGCAGGGCCGCCTGCCGATCCGCGTCGAGCTGCGCAGCCTGACCGAAGAGGATTTCGTACGCATCCTGTCCGAAACCAAGGCCAACCTTGTCGAGCAGTACAAGGCGCTGATCGGCACCGAGGAGGTAACGGTGGAAATGGACGCGGAAGCCGTGGCCGAAGTGGCGAAGATCGCCGCGCAGGTGAACGAAAGCGTCGAGAATATCGGTGCGCGCCGCTTGCAGACTGTGATGGAAAAGCTGTTCGAGGACCTGAGCTTCGACGCCGAAGACCGCAAGGGCGAGCAGGTCACTATCGATGCCGCCTATGTGCTTGACAGGCTGGCAGGCCTTGCGGGCGATGCCGATCTGTCGAAATATATCCTCTGACAGGGAGCCATCACATGAGCAATTTGCCGCCCGACGGAAAGCTGATCTATCGTTGCCTCACCGGCACGGATGACAAGGCGTTCTGCGAACGGGTCTCGCAGGCACTGCAGGAAGGCTGGCGCCTGCACGGTTCGCCCGCAATGACTTTCGATAACGAGAAGGGCATCGTGAAAGTGGCGCAGGTCGTAGTTTGGCGCGGATTCCAGACTACCAGCGACTAAGGCATCAGCTACACCAGCCGCACCAGAACCACGCGGGCGGGCGGAAAGCGGTGATCACGCGTCCGGCGGCGATCACCAGCAACCAGCTCGTCAGGCTGATCCCGGCGAATATCCTCGCGGCCTTGGGAGCGGGTTGCAGCGGCAGCAGTTTGCGCAGCTTGCGTGCGGTGGTGAGATAGAACAGCGCCATGTTGAGGCCTGCCAGCCAGATCACCACCATCTTTATCTGGAAGGCCGGGTTGTAGAGATACTGGTCTGGCGAGGAGGCGACGAACACCGTCCCGCTCAGCACATTCATGATGAAGCCTACCACGCCGAAAGGCACCAGCTTGTGCAGCGCGGGCAGCGAAATGCCGCGCATGAAGCCCAGGATGCGCAGGTCCACCACGCCCACCGTGCCGATCAGCAGGCAGAGGCCCACGAAATGCACGATCTCGGCAATCGGCCAGCCCCATGCGGAATAGGCAAAGTCGAATATGCCCGTATCGATCGCCCAGTTCACGATGGCGACGGGATCGAGAAGATTGTCTTGCGGATAGGCCATGCGCGTCACCCGGCCTCGAACATCACGTCAGTGGTGAGGAGCATGGAGTTGGTATAGAGCAGCAGCTTGCCGCATGCGATTGCCCCCACCCACATGGCCAGCGCCAGCCCGGCCTGTATCTTGACGAGGCCGACCGGCTCCACGCCCTTGTCGAAGCTCACTTTGGCGATATTCGCGGTTAGCCAGGCGGCGCCGATCAGCATCACGAATTTCAGCGCGAAGACCCAGTTGGTCAGCGCCTTGGCGGGATAGCCTGCCAGCAGGCCGAGGCCGGACAGGATCGCCAGCACCGCGCCAAGTTTCATCCACGGGAAAAGGCCAGCCCAGCGCGAAAGCCTGGTCTGCCGGGCCACGCCCAGCACCCGCAGCTGGATTGCCATGCCGCCGCCCACCAGCAGCGCCATGCCCCATGCGTGGAAGATCAGCAGGATGAAATAGGCGTAGAAATCCTCGCGCACCCATGTGCTGAGCGCGCTCTGTTCGATCCAGGCGAGGGTGTCCATCATCCGTGGCACATGGTTACCACGCGCAGCGGGTAACGCGATACCGGCTTAGAGTCGCACTGCCTTATGGACGGGGCGCCTCAGGGGTGCGGGGCGAGCCCGATTTCCACGCCGGTCTTGTCGGTCAGGGCGAACTTGTCGACGAGGTCGGCGCTGGCGGTGTTGAGGCCGCGCACCTGCACGCTGCGGCCGTGGCGGCGCATCCGCTCCACCACCTTGTCCAGCGCGGCGGTGGCCGAGATGTCCCAGAAATGCGCGCCGGACACGTCGATCATCACGTGATCCGATTCGTCTTCATACTGGCCTTCAGGGCCAAGCTGGCGCTCGAACAGGTCCACGCTGGCAAAGAAGATCTGGCCTGTCACGGTGTAGACGGCGTGCTCCGGCTCGCGCGTGCGGACCACGCTGAACATGGTGCGCACCTTGGCGGTGAAGAAGATACCGGACAGCAGCACGCCCGCGAGCACGCCCATCGCCAGATTGTGCGTGGCGACCACCACGACAACGGTCGTCACCATCACCACGCTCGACGGCCAGGGGTGGTGGCGCAGGTTGGGGATGGAGTTCCAGCTGAAGGTGCCGATGGAGACCATGATCATCACCGCGACCAGCGCCGCCATGGGTATCCGCCCCACGATCGGGCCGAGCACAGCAAGCAGGATCAGCAGCACCAGGCCGGCAGAAAAGGTCGACAGGCGCCCGCGCCCGCCGGATGTCACGTTGATCACCGACTGGCCGATCATGGCGCAGCCGCCCATGCCGCCGAACAGTGCGGCAACGATATTGGCCGCGCCCTGGCCGGCGCATTCGCGCTTCTTGTTGCTGTCTGTATGCGTCATGTCGTCCACAATCTGCGCAGTGAGCAGGCTTTCCAGCAGACCCACGGCGGCCATGGTCAGCGAATAGGGCAGGATGATCTGCAGCGTTTCCCACGTCAGCGGCACGTCGGGCAGCACGAAATAGGGCAGGCCTTCGGGCAGTTCGCCCATGTCACCCACGGTGTTCACATCCAGATCCATGCCGATGGTGATCGCACCGATCACGATGATCGCAACCAGCGGGCTGGGCACGGCGGTGGTCAGCCTAGGCAGCAGGTAGATAATCGCCAGCGCGCCTGCGATCAGCGGATAGGTGATCCACGGCACGCCGATCAGTTCGGGCAGCTGCGCCATGAAAATCAGGATCGCCAGCGCGTTCACGAAGCCGGTGATGACTGAGCGCGAAACGAACTGCATAAGCAAGTCCAGCCGCAGCACGGCGGCAATCGCCTGGAAAATGCCCATCAGGATCGTGGCGGCGAAGAGATATTCCACACCGTGTGTCCGAACCAGCGGCACCACCACCACGGCCACGGCAGCGGTCGCAGCGCTGATCATGCCGGGGCGGCCGCCGGTAAAGGCAATCACCATGGCAATGGTGATCGATGCATAAAGGCCCACCCGCGGGTCCACGCCGGCAATGATCGAGAAGCCGATGGCTTCGGGGATGAGGGCGAGGGCGACAACGATCCCGGCAAGCACTTCCTTGCGCGGGTTGGCCAGCCAGTCACGCTTCAGCGTGGCGGTATCAAACATAAGACGTGATCCATTAGATGAGCGCCGCGATTGTGCAATGCAGCGAAGAATTCTGCGGCCCCTAAACATGGATGCGCCGCAAAGGGCAAGGGCAAGGGGTGATTTTCTTGGCGCGCCTTCCGGCCATGTCGCTGGTCGAGCAAGGTCAGCAGGTCATAGAGCCAGGCGGGCCTTGTCGCTCCAGCCCTGACTAGTTAAGCCTGAAACCAATCATCTGTTCCGGGGACTGCATCATCATGAAATCACGGCTGCTTGCCGCTTGCGCCGCGATTGGCGCGCTGGCCTTTTCCGCGCCCGCGCTGGCCGAGCATCACGAGGAAGCCGGAGCAGCTGGCGCACTGGTGGCACCGCCCATCGAATACACGCAGTGGACGCTGGACAACGGCCTGCGCGTCATCGCGGTGCAGGACCATTCGACCGCCACCGTCACCACCAGCATGTGGTACGAGATCGGCGCGAAGCTCGATCCTGAAGGGCGCAGCGGCTTTGCGCATCTGTTCGAGCATATCCTCAGCCGCAAGACGGTGAACATGCCTTACAACATGATATACGGGCTGACGGCAGATATCGGCGGCACGCGCAATGCCTCGAACAGCGTGGACCGCACCAATTATCACGAGCAGGTGCCAGCCGAATATCTCGAGACCATGCTGTGGACCCATCGTGAGCGAATGGCCTTCCCGGTGATCGATGACCAAGTGTTCGACAGCGAGCGGGATGTGGTGAAGGAAGAACTGCGCACCCGCGTGCTGGCGCCGCCCTATGGCCGCTTCGCCCGCTTTGTCCTGCCCGAGAATACCTACGACACGCTGCCTCATCGCCGCCCCAGCATCGGCTCGCTGGAAGACCTCGATGCCGCCACGCTCGATGATGCGCGCGCCTTCCACCAGGCCTATTACGGACCGGACACGGCCACGCTGATCGTGGCGGGCAATTTCGAGATGGATGAATTGCGCGCGCTGGTGGACCGGTATTTTGCCGATATCCCGCCGCGTGAAAACCCGTTGGACGGGACCATCACCGAACGGGACGCGCCACGCACCGCGCCGCGCACGGTGGCATCCTATGGCCCCAATGTTCCGCTGCCTGCCACCGGCACGCTGTGGCAAGGCCCCGCCGCTGCCGATCCTGATGTGGCGGTGCTGGAAGTGCTCTTCGCCATTCTCAACCGGGGCGAGAACAGCCGCTTCAACAGTGCGCTGGTGCGTTCGGGCCTTGCGGTGCAGGTCGAAATGGCAGTCGACTGGTCAGAGGAGGCGAGCCGCATCGCATGGTTCGGCCTCGCCAGCCCGTCAGGCGATCTCGCTGCGGTCAAATCCGCGCTCGATGCGGAAGCTGACCGCGTGCGCACCGAACTGGTAAGCGCGGCAGAACTGGCTGAGGCGAAGAACGAGCTGATCTCTGCCGCCCTGCGCCGCCGCGAAACCGCGCGTGGCAGGGCGTTCGAAATCGGCGAATACCTCGTGCTGAGCGGCGATCCCGACATGGCGGACCTGCGCTTGCAGCGCATTGCAGAGGTAACGCCGGAAGATATCCGGCGCGTGGCCAACCGCTGGCTGGCGCCGGAAGCGCGGGTGGACCTCACCTATGAGCGCGGCGAGCCTGATGCGGCGAACTATGCCAACCCCGTGCCCATGCCCACCTTCCGCACCTTGCCTCACGCCGTGGGCGCGCCGCGCGAAGTCTTGCCCAAAGGCGTGCGGCAGGAACCGCCCGCACCCGGCGCGCGGCCCGAAGTCACCACACCCGAACTGGTGCGCCACAGCCTCTCCAACGGGATCGAGGTGCTCGCCGCACAGACCGGCGATGTGCCGGTGGCGACGCTCACGGTGCTGGTTCCCGGCGGCAGCGCCAGCGATCCGCGCGAAAAGGCTGGCCTTGCCAACATGACGGCCAATCTGGCCGACAAGGGTACTGCCACGATGAGCGCGGAAGAAATCGCCGCGAAGCTGGAAAGCCTCGGCGCAACGCTGGGCGCATCGGCCCACAGCGATGGCTCCACCATCACGCTGGCCGCGCCGACGCAGAACCTTGCCGAGGCCGGCGCGGTGCTGGCAGACCTGCTGCGCCACGCCAGCTATCCCGAAAGTGAAGTGGAGCGCGAACGCGCCCGCACCATCGATAGCCTCAACGCGGCGATGAGCGATCCTGCATCGCTCGCTTCGATGGCGCGCCGCCCGATGCTCTATGGCGATGCGCCCTATGGCGGGCAGACTGCGGGCTTGCCGGAAAGCATCGCGCCCATCACGCGGGAGGACATGTTGCAGCACCGCCAGACATGGTGGCACCCCGGCGCGACGCAGGTGATCATTACCGGCGGCATTTCGCCGGAGGACGGCTTTGCCCTCACCGAAAGCCTGCTGGGTGACTGGCAGATGGATGCGCCCGCTCCCGTCCAGCCCGAAGCGCCTGCTGGCGAACCCTTGCCTGCGCGCACTTTGGTGATCGACAATCCCGATGTCGGGCAGGCTGCGGTCTACCTTTTCGCACGAGGGCCGGAACTGGATGATCCGGACTATTATACGCTGGACCTCGCCAATGCCGTGCTCGGCGGTGGATCGAGCGGCAGGCTGTTCGAGGAGATTCGCACCAAGCGCAGCCTCTCCTATGGCGCATACTCGGGCCTCGGCTCGCTGGCGGATGATCCGCTGATGGGCGCCAGCGCGCAGACCGCGCATGAGACGGTGGACGAAGTGGTTGCAGTGATGCTCGGCGAATTCGCGCGCATCGGCGATGAACCGCTCGATGAAGACCTGCTGGCGCGCCGCCGGCTGTACCTGACCGGCGGCAATGCGCGCGCGATGGAAAGCTCGGCCGGTTACGCGGGCACGGTGGCGAACTTCGTTGCG
>CAYXTJ010000060.1:0-12600 GCA_964467715.1 uncultured Sphingomonadaceae bacterium | reverse complement strand
GCAGGAAGAACCGATCCACCTGTCAGACCTGCACCGCGCATTGCTGACCTTGCCCGCCGAACGGCGCGAGGCGCTGCTGCTGGTGGGTGCTGGCGGCTTCTCCTATGAAGAGGCGGCAGATATCTGCGGCTGCGCCGTGGGCACGATCAAGAGCCGCGTCGGCCGCGCCCGCGCGACGATTGCGAGCATGATTGAAGAGGGCAAGGTGCCCGAACGCGCGCTGGAAGACCCGTCGGCCCATCGCGCCATCCTGGAAGAGCTGGACGAGGTTGCAGCAGGCAACGGGGTGACCGAGCCGACCCGCTGAACCCGGCTTGATTGGCGGCCGATTGCGGTCCATTCAGGGCGCGCAATACCTTGGGGGTGGCATAAGCGGCAATGGGTTCACCGGACGATTCGGCAGCCGATAGCGGCAGTGACGCGGGTGGCGACAACCGCGCAATGACCTTTGCCGCGCAGGAGCTGCGGCTGATCTCCGCGCTCGTGCTGCTGCTGGCGATCGGCCTGTTCCTTGCACTGCCCTTTGTCCTGTCGATCGGCGCGGTGGTTTTCCTGCCGCTGGTATCGGCAATCATCCTCACCATCCTGCTCTCCCCGCTGGCGGACTGGCTGGCAGGCTGGGGCGTGCCCAATTTCCTCGCCTCGCTGCTGTCGCTGGTGGCATTCTTGCTCGTGCTCTCGCTGGCGCTGACCGCCGTGCTGAGCCCGGCGATTTCGCTCTACGACCAGCTGCCGGCGATGATCGAGCGCGTTGGCCAGCATTTCAGCCAGCTGCGCGGCGGTTTCGACTGGCTCACCCGCCTCAACGATCAGGTGGTTGCCATCGTCGGCAGCGAGGAAGGGCGCGAGGTTGTGCTGGCAAGCCCGTCGTTCCTGCAGGAGCTGGCCTTTGCCACGCCGACAGTGCTGCTCGAAGTGCTGCTAACCTTCATGCTCGCCTTCTTCATGATCGAGGCACGCATCCGCTTGCGCCACCGCCTGCTGCTGCAGCGCGCGGCAGTCGATTCCAGCCTGAAGGCCGCGCGCGTGCTGCGCGAGGTGCAGGACAGGGTCGCCGCCTATATCCTGACCGTTGGCGTGATAAACCTGGGCGTGGGCGTGATCGTTGGCACCGGCGCTTGGCTGATGGGGATGGAAGCACCCGTGATGTGGGGCGGCCTTGCTGCCTTGCTCAACTTCCTGCCCTATATCGGCCCGCTGCTGATGACGGCGCTGGTCGCCTTGTTCGGGCTCGGTACTGCGGAAACGCCGTTGCTGGGCCTTGTCCCGGCTGCTGCCTATCTGGGCCTGCACACGGTGGAGGCGAATGTCGTCACCCCGTCCGTGCTGGGCGCGCGCTTCACAATGAACCCGGTGCTGATCCTGCTGGCACTCTCCTATTTCAGCTGGATCTGGGGCGTTACCGGCGCGTTGCTTTCCGTGCCGCTGCTGCTGGCGCTGACTGCGTTGGTAGATCACCTTGGCAAGCCCAACCTGATCGGCTTCCTGTTTGGCGAGCCGCTGTTTCCCACCAATGTGCTGAACCTGTCAGAGCGCGATTAGTTTGCCCGGCTAAGGATTGCCTTTTGCCTGTAAGCCGATAGGCTTGCCCACAGTTCCGCCGACAAGGAGCTGGAGCAAGAGTTGAACCATGGGAGGGAGACCATGCACAAACTGGTAGCAGGAATGGGTGCCGCCATCGCACTGACCGCTGGAGCAGCCTACGCGCAGAATTCGGCCTGGGGCTATTTCGAAGGCGAGAACGGGCTGTTGCAGGCTGGCGTTGGCAATGCCGAAGGCCAGCAGATCATCCTCAAGTGTGACGAGGACGGAAACAACAAGGTCTATGCCGCGATCCATTCGCCAGACAGCCTGGCCGGGGTGCAGCAACGCCCGCCCGCGCGCGATGTGAAGCTGCAATTCGATGGTGGCCGTATCGTCGATACGCGCTTCCGCTATCACCCCAACACCGCAATCGCGCTCAACAACCGGCGTGAAAGCGTGCTGTCGGACCTGCTCGGCCCGATGGCTGATGCCAATGAAGTGACCATCTGGCTGGACCCGGAAGACGGCACCGAAATCCGCATGACCTTCACCGTCACCGGTGCGCGCGATGCCATCAACCGCGTGTTCGAAAGCTGCGGGGACAACGCCAGCCCGGTGGCGCAGTAAGCGCTGCAGCCAAACCAAAAAGGCCCGCCTTGCCAATGCGGCAGGGCGGGCCTTTTTGTTGGCGTTCGGCCGCTATCAGGCGGGGTAGGTCCAGGCCGAACCGCGTGCCAGATTGTCGGCCGCGAAGTCCCAGTTCAGCAGATCGTTCACCACGGCCTTGAGGTAGGCCGGGCGGGCATTGCGGTGGTCGATGTAATAGGCGTGTTCCCACACGTCGATCACCAGCAGCGGGTTGAAGCCGCTGTCTGCCAGCGTGTCACCATCGTGGGTTTCCTCGATCGACAGCTTGCCGTCCTTTTCTGCCAGCCACACCCAGCCGCTGGCAAAGTGGCCGGCGCCGCGTGCTTCAAGCTGCGACTTGAGTTCATCGACCGAACCGAAAGCAGCGTCGATCTTGTCAGCCAGGTCACCCGAGGGGCCGTTGGAAGACGGGGTCAGCGAGTGCCAGTAGAAACCGTGGTTCCAGCTCTGCGCGGCATTGTTGAACAGGCCCTGGTTGGAACCGCGGGCGGCCACGATCACCTCTTCCATGCTCTTGCCGTCAAGGTCACCGCCGGCAATCGCGTCATTCATCTTGGTGATGTAGGTGGCGTGGTGCTTGCCGTGATGGAAGCTCAGCGTTTCCGCGGAGATAGCGGGTGCGAGGGCTTCGCTGTCATAGGGCAGCGGCAGTAGTTCGAAAGCCATGGGGGTTCCTTCCTGTTGATATGATCCTTGTCCAACCAATGCGCCAGCAGCACAATGGTTGCAAATCTCTTGTGTGGGCGTGACATTGGCGTTGAGGCGCGCCATTGCAAGCGCAGAATTGCTATTACCTGCCAAAGGACATGATTGAATGGCACGCAGCTATTTCGGGACCGACGGGATCCGCGGACGCGCCAATGCCGACAAGCTGACTGCCGCCACGGCGATGAAAGTGGGCCAGGCCGCCGGCAAGCACTTCTTGCGCGGGGACCATCGCCACCGGGTGGTGATCGGCAAGGACACCCGCCTGTCGGGCTACATGATGGAAAACGCGCTGACCGCCGGTTTTACCAGCGTGGGCATGGACGTGATCCTCACCGGCCCGCTGCCAACCCCTGCCGTGGCGCTGCTGGCGCGGGAGATGCGGGCTGACCTTGGCGTGATGATCTCCGCCAGCCACAACAAGTTTGCCGACAACGGCATCAAGCTGTTCGGCCCCGACGGATACAAGCTGTCTGACGCGGACGAGGAAGCGATCGAGGCTGAGATGGGCCGCGATCAGGAACTGGCGCAAGCCGAACACATCGGCCGCGCGCGCCGCATTGATGACGCGCGCGGGCGCTACATTCACGCGCTCAAGCAATCGCTAGCCGATGACATCCGCCTCGATGGCCTGAAGATCGTGGTCGATTGCGCGCATGGCGCTGCTTACAATGTTGCCCCCACCGCCATCTGGGAACTGGGGGCAAAGGTGGTGGCGATGGGCGTCAATCCCAATGGCCTCAACATCAATGACGGTGTCGGCTCGACAGACCTCGGCGCGATCAAGGCACGCGTGGTGGATGAAGGCGCGGATATCGGCATCGCGCTGGATGGCGATGCGGACCGCCTGATCGTGATCGACGAGAAGGGCGAGGAGGTCGATGGCGACCAGATCATGGCGCTGATCGGCAGCACCAAGGCAGACGCCGGCCTGCTCAGCCGAGCAGGCATTGTCGCCACCGTGATGTCCAACCTCGGGCTGGAGCGGTTTCTGGCAGACAGAGGGCTGGACCTCATCCGCACCAAGGTGGGGGACCGTTATGTCCTCGAGGCAATGAAGGCGGGCGGATACAATGTCGGCGGCGAACAGTCGGGCCACATGATCCTGACGGACCACGCCACCACCGGTGACGGCACGATTGCCGCGCTGCAGGTGCTGGGGGCGCTGGTGCGCAGCGGCAAGCCAGCTTCCGAATTGCTGCACCTGTTCGATCCGGTGCCGCAGCTCCTGAAGAATGTGCGCTATGAAAGCGGCGATCCCTTGTCCGCTGCCAGCGTGAAGGATGCCATCGCTGCGGCCGAGGCCGATCTTGCAGGATCGGGCCGCCTTGTCATCCGCAAGTCCGGCACGGAGCCGCTGATCCGCGTGATGGCCGAAGGTGATGACGAAGCGCAGGTGAACCGCGTGGTCGATGATATTTGCGCCGCGGTGGAGGGTGCCGCTTGAGCAGCCGCCCGCCACGCGTTCTTGCCATTGCCGGATCGGACAGTTCCGGCGGGGCTGGCATTCAGGCGGACATCAAGGCGATCACCATGCTTGGCGGTTATGCCATGACCGCGATCACCGCCGTCACGGCGCAGAACAGCAAGGGCGTGACCGGGGTGGAGACGCTCTCGCCCGATTTCGTTGCCGCGCAGATGGATGCCTGCATGACCGATATCGGCGTGGATGCGGTGAAGATCGGCATGCTCGGCAGCGCTGACATTGCCGAGGTAGTGGCAGACCGGCTGGAAGACCTGCCCTGCCCGATCATTTTCGACCCCGTGATGGTCGCCACCAGCGGCAGTGTACTGGCAGACGATGCCACCATCGAAGTGTTCGAATGGCTGATGGAGCTGGCGACGCTCACCACGCCCAATGTGCCCGAACTCGCTGCGCTGGGCGGTGATGCGGCGATGGCCGAACTCGGCGCGGCCTATCTGGCCAAGGGCGGCGATGCCGATGGCCCCACGGTTGAGGACCGGTTGCATGTGCCTGGCAAACCGCCTGTCATGTGGAGCGAGCCGCGCATCGAAACGCGCCATTCGCACGGCACAGGCTGCACGCTCTCATCTGCCATCGCCACGCTGATGGGTCATGGCCTGCCGCTGGACCAGGCTGTTTCCGAGGCTCGCCAGTTCGTGCGCAAGGCGCTGGAAGCCGCGCCCGGTTTCGGCGCAGGCCACGGCCCGATGGGGGTTTATCTCAAACGCTGACCACCCCTCCCGCTTGCGGGAGGGGCGCAGAACGTCACCGCTTCAGCTGATAGAATTCAGATATATGCCGCCATGCCTCGTCCGCGGTTTCGCAGCGGGTGAACAGGTCGAGGTCGTCAGCATTGATGGTGCCTTCTTCCACCAGCGCATCGAAGTTGATCACATTGTCCCAGAAGTTCTTGCCGAACAGCAGGATCGGGATCGGACGCATCTTGCCAGTCTGGATCAGAGTGAGCAGCTCGAACAGCTCGTCACAGGTACCAAAGCCGCCGGGGAACACCGCCACCGCCCGCGCACGGATCAGGAAGTGCATTTTCCTCAATGCGAAATAGTGGAAGTTTAGCGACAGGTAGGGCGTGACATAGCCATTGGGCGCCTGCTCGTGCGGCAGCACGATGTTGAGGCCGATGCTTTCACCGCCCGCATCGCTCGCCCCGCGATTGGCCGCTTCCATGATCGAGGGACCGCCGCCGGAGCAGACGACAAACTGGCGCATCCCGTCCTCGATGATCGATTCCTCGGTCGCGATCTTGGCCAGCTTGTGCGCCTCGACATAATAGCGCGACTTCTCCGCCAGCTTCTCCGAGATCTTCTTCTTTTCAGGCGTATCGGCCCTGGCGAAAACATCGTCGATCTGTTCGGGCGCGGGAATGCGGGCAGAGCCATACATCACCAGGGTGGAGCCAACGCGCGCTTCGTCCAGCACCATGGTGGGCTTCAGCAGTTCAAGCTGGAAGCGCACCGGGCGCAATTCCTCGCGCAGCAGGAAATCGGTATCGCGGAAGGCCAGCTTATAGGTCGGGTGGCGCGTCTGCGGCGTGTCCGAAGGATCGGATTCGGCAAAGCCCGCTTCCATTTCGGCCGGGTAGAACTTACGGTTGCCCAGCTCATGATCGTGATCGCGACCGTCGCGGCGCTTTTCCAAGATAATTCCTCCCAAATGTTATGTGCTTTTGAACTAAGGGCTGCGCAGGCGAATTGCTAGGCCGGGGAGCGGGCACCATGTGCGGGCAATTGCGCGGCTTTTACCAGCAGGCGCGCACGGTGTTCGATGGTGCGGTGATGGTGCTGCTCGGCCTGCTTGCCCTGTCCACGCTGCGTCACTTCTTCTCGGGCACCATGCTCACCGAAGTTGCCATGAGCCAGCAGGAAGACTTGCTCCGCTCGATCAGCGCCATCGGCCTTGCGCTGGTGTTCCTTGCCTGGGGCGCATGGAAGAAGCAGCGCAGCTGGCGCATCGGCTCTCTGGTGCTGATGCTGCTCGCCGTCACCAAGGTGTTCCTGTTCGACGCGGCGGGTCTGGAAGGCCTGGCGCGCATCGCATCCTTCATGGCGCTGGGCCTGTGCCTCATCGGCATCGGCTGGTTCTACACGCGCCAGCTGAAGGCCGACGTGCAAGGCAAGCCAGAGCCCGAAGAAGGCGATGCACAGTGATGTCTTTGGAGGAAAAGTCTGGATGCCCCGTGAGGATTCGAACCTCAATTGACGGAGTCAGAGTCCGTAGTCTTACCATTAGACGACGGGGCAACAGAGCGCGCGCCACTAGCCCGCGTCCGGGATTCGGTCAAGGGGTCGCTTTCAGCGAATGTAATCAGCGGGCGGCAGGCCACACGCGCGTGCGGCAGAAGAAGGCCACGCAGCCCTTCACTTCCAGTGCGGCGTTGGCGGCCGGGCGCACCTCCGTGCGGTAGGTTCCACCGTCCTCGGGATTGTAGACATCGCCCCGCCATGCGCCGTCATCCCAGCGCAAATCCTTGAGCAGCGTGATACCCAGGATCGGGCGGTTCCGCAGGGCGGGATCGTCATTATGCCGGTCGCGATTGCTCTCCCCCGGCTTGTTGCGGATGATCCGGGTGATCTTGCCGCAGCGCGCAGCACCGCAGCGTTCCACGGTGATTTCCACGAAACCGCCGGAATCGACGTAGGTGCCATCGATGGCACTCTGCGCGGCGGCAGGCGAGGTGACGCCAGCGAGCGCAGCAGCTGCGGCGAGGAGAATTGTTCGACCCATGCGCAACATAACGCACGGATCGCGCGAAATATCCAGATCAGGCGGAGCAGCTAGCCCCGCCCAGAACGCAGAAGCGCGCACAATGCGGGTGATTGAGCGGAACTTCGCGGTCCGCCTCGGCCAGCGTTCCGCCAATGTCGAAGCCATCGGCATAGGGCAGCAGCGTGCAAGCAACCACGCGGGCGCGATCCTCTCCCTTGCGATGCACCACCATGCGGCTGCTGGCGCACATCACTTCCGACGGTGACTTGCCGAGGATGCCCCAGCAATCGGTGGTGATCTCTGCCACGTCCGCGCTTTCGTCCATTTCCGGGAAAAGCACCAGCCGCGCAGGGTCAGCCGCGTCGATGGCGATGCCTTCCGCCGCAAACAACCCGGCATAGGCAGCGCGCGCTTCAGCGATGGGTTCGCCAGCCAGCGATCGGCCTGCCGCTGCGATGGAAAAGCCGTGTTGCGAGAGCCATTGCAGCCCTTCGATCATCGGTTGCCAGTTGTTCGGCCCGCGCTCGCCTTGGTGCACTTCGGCGGTGTGGTGGTCGATGGAAACGCGCAATGTCAGCTGGTCACCGAACCGCTCCCGCAAGGCCAGCAGCGCAGCCTCGTGGCGGCGCATGGGCTTCATCGCATTGGTCAGCACCAGCGCCTCGTGCCCGCGCTCCAGCGCGTCCTCCAGCATGGCGAGGAAGTGCGGGTTCACGAAAGGCTCGCCGCCGGTGAAACCGATCTCGCGCACATGGCGGCCGGAGGCGGCGATCTCGTCATAGAAGCGCGCTGCCTCGTCCGCCGTCAGATAGACCAGCGCATCATTGGTGGGCGAGCTTTCGATATAGCAGCTGGCGCAGGCAAGGTTGCACAGCGTGCCCGTGTTCAGCCACAGCGTGTCGAGCTTCTCGAGCGCCACGGAGGCGCGCTGCGACCCGTCCGCCGTCACCTGCGGATCGGTGAACTTGCCGGGCTTCAGTGCCACCTTTCCGGGAAGCGCAAAGGGCGATGGCCCGTCCGGGGCGTTTCGGCTCTTTGGGCGGTTTGTGCTGCGTGTCGCCATCAGAACAGCCTTCGCATTTTCGCCACGAAGCGGGCATATTTCTTCGGCAGCGAACCGAACACTGTCGGTTCCCACGCCTTGAACGCCAGTGCCTTGGTGATTTCCGAGCGGGTGGGATAGGCGATCACCGCGCTGCCCAGCGCGAAGGTGGAGGCCTTGCCTGTAATCGCCTGCGTCAGCGGCAATAGCAGGTCGCCCGCATTGTGGCCCACCACGCTGGCGCCGAGCACTTTCTTGCCCTTCAGGACCAGCTTCATGTGCCCGGCCACTTCGCCTTCGGCCACGGCGCGGTCATTATGGTCAAAATCCTCGCGGACCACGGTGATGGCATGGCCATGCGCATCGCGGGCTTCCGCCTCGGTCATGCCGATCTGCGCTACCTCGGGCGAGGTATAGGTGCACCATGGCAGCGCACGCCAGTCCACTTTCGTGGGCAGGCCGGTGGCGATTTCCAGCGCGACATTGGAGCCTTCATAACCCGAGACATGCGTCAGCCGCGGCCCTTCGCGGCAATCGCCGATGGCGTAGATGTTCTTCAGCGAAGTGCGGCGGCGGGCATCCACCTTGATGCCGTTGCGGCCCAGTTCCACACCCAGTTCTTCCAGCCCGTAACCGGAAACACGCGCCTTGCGCCCCACGGCCAGCAGCAGGTGCGATCCGGCAAGGGTTTCGCCGCCATCTGTTTCCAGCGTGATGGCCCCTGCGCTGCCGCCAGCTTTAGCCGCCTTGCCGGTGACGAAGCGCACGCCCTCGCGTTCCATCTGCGCGCGCACCACGGCGACCGATTCCGGATCGTCGCGGCCCATCAGCGGACCGGGATTGAGGATCGTCACCTCGCTCCCCAGCCTGCGGAAGCTCTGCCCCATTTCCATGCCGATTACCCCGCCGCCCATGATCAGCAGATGCGCGGGCTGCTCTGTCAGCTCGAACAGGTTCTCGTTGGTGAGGTAAGGCACATCCCCGACGCCCGCGATCGGCGGGATGAAGGGTTCGGAGCCCGTGGCGATCACGATGCGCGGCGCGGTCAGTGTTCGGCCTACGACTTCGACCGTGTGGCGATCACGGATCACCGCATGGTCACGCAAGACTTCGCAGCCCATGCCTTCAAACCGTTCCTGCGAATCATGCGGGGCAATCGCGGCGATGGCATCGTGGATGTGTTGGTGGACGCCCATCCAGTCCACCCGCGGCGCATCGAGCTGCACGCCCAGACGCTTTTCTTCGCGCGCTTCGGCAGCGCGGCGGGCGGAAGAGATGATCGCCTTGGACGGCACGCAGCCGTTGTTGAGGCACTCGCCCCCCATCGCGCCTTTCTCGATCAGCGCCACGCTGAGGCCGAACAGCGCGCAGCCACCGGCAGCCGTCAGGCCGGCAGCGCCGCCGCCAATCACGATCACGTCATGCGAATAATCCATTGAGCCCCAACGTAACCAATTTGCGGTGCCAAGCGACAATATTCCTGTCTATGCTCACAGCATTCGAACAGAAGGGACGCGCGGTTTCATGAATCTGGAAAATTCGCAGGATTATTACGGTAAGGTTCTGGGCGGCAGCGCGGACCTGCGCACAGATGCCTGCTGCACGCTGGAAGCTCCTGCGCCTGAGATCCTCAACGCGCTCGCCAACGTCCATTCCGAGGTGAAGGCGCGTTATTACGGCTGCGGCCTTGTTGTCCCGCAAGCCATCGAAGGCTGCAAGGTGCTCGATCTGGGCTCCGGCGCAGGGCAGGACGCATTCCTTCTTGCGCAGATGGTGGGCGCGAACGGCCATGTGACCGGCGTCGATGCCACGCCCGAACAGCTCGCCGTGGCGAACGGCCACCTCGACTGGCATGCAGATCGCTTCGGCTATCGCAATGTCCGCTTCGTGGAAGGCGATATCGAAAAGCTGGACGAGCTAGACCTCGAACCCGAAAGCTTTGACGTCATCGTCTCCAACTGCGTGATCAACCTCGTGGCGGACAAGGAAGCGGTGTTCCGCGCCGCGCACCGGCTGTTGAAGCCCGGCGGCGAGCTCTACTTCTCCGATGTCTATGCGGACCGCCGCGTGCCTGCACATCTTCTCAATGATCCCGTGTTGCATGGCGAGTGCCTGTCCGGCGCGCTCTACTGGGGCGATTTCGACATGCTGGCCAAGCGCGCCGGTTTTGCCGATCCGCGCCTCGTCACAGACCGCCCGCTGGGCATCAACGATGCGGAAGTTGCAAAGAAGCTGGAAGGCATCTCCTTCGTTTCCGCCACCTATCGCCTGTTCAAGTTGGCCGGTCTGGAGCCGCAGTGCGAGGACTATGGCCAGGCGGTGGTCTACAAGGGCACGGTGCCGGGCGAGGAGCAGATGTTCCACCTCGACGATCATCACGCGATCGAGCGCGGGCGGATTTTCCCGGTTTGCGGCAATTCATGGCTGATGCTGGCCGAAACCCGCTTTGCCGAACATTTCGACTTCATCGGCAATTTTGACACGCATTACGGCGTCTTCCCCGGCTGCGGCACCGCCGTTCCCTTTGGCCAGAGCGATGCCAATCCGGCCAAGAGCGAAGCGGCCCCTTGCTGCTGAGAGTCCTGGTAACCGGCGCTGCCGGGCTGATCGGCGGAGAGGTTTGCGCACGTCTTGTGGCGAGTGGCCATGCGGTGACCGCGATGGTCCGCCGCACCAAGGACGTGCGAGGCAATGATGGAGCGCCGGTGCCGGTGGCGCGCATCGTCAGCGGCGATGTGACGCAGCCGCTGATGGGGCTTAATCCGGCAGATCACACCATCGACCTCGTGATCCACTGCGCTGCCTCGCTCGCCTTCGATGCGCCCGAAGAGGAACTGGAGCGCGACAATGTGCAAGGCACCGCCCATGCGCTGGAATTCGTGCGGGCAGTTGGCGCGCGCTTTCTGCATGTCAGCACAGCCTATGTCTGCGGGCTGGCAGATGGCGTGATCCGCGAAGCGCCGGTCCCGTCAGGCACGCGCTTTGCCAACAATTACGAAGCGAGCAAGGCTCGCGCCGAAGCGCTGGTGGTGGCAAGCGTCCTGCCTTTCGCCATTGCCCGCCCCTCGATCACGCTGGGCCATTCCGCCACCGGGCAAGTCCGCGATTTCCCCTCGCTGTGCAACGTCTTCCGCCTGATGGCGCGCGGCAAGGTGAGCGTGTTTCCGGCTGATGCTGGCTCCACGCTGGACCTTGTCCCCATCAATCACGTGGCCGAAGGCATCGCCCGCATTGCTGCCCGGATGGACGCGGCAAATGGCAGATATTTCCACCTTACCGCCGTCATGCCCTTGCCTGCCGCAGCGCTGGCGCATGGCGTGGCGCGTGTGGCGCATTTTTCCGATCCGGTGGTGGTCGGACCCACCGAATATGACCCTGCGGCGCTCAGCCCGGTGGAACAGCGCGTGGCGAGCCGCATGGTGGCCACCTTCGGCAGCTACTTCACCCGCAATCCGCAATTCGACGACACGCAATTCCGCGCGCTGACCGGCCTCGCCTGCGCAGCAACGGACGACGCATGGCTTGACCGGCTGATCGCTTACGGCATCGCTTCAGGCTATCTGCCCGCCGCCCCTAGCGAACATCGGGATAGAGCCGCTCCAGCCGCTGCCGCACTCCCATAGCCCACAGGAAGCCCACCTTCAGGTATATCCAGTTGGCCTTCAACGCGCCCCATTCGGCGATGCGGCGATCGCTCGTTTCGATGCTTCGAGCGACCAGCTTCACCTTGCCCAGCCGCGCCAGCTTCACGCAGATATCCGCCTCTTCCATCACGCGGGCCTCAGGATCGCAGCCGCCCACGGCCAGAAACTGCTCGCGGCGGAAGAACATGCCGTGATCACCGAACAGCAGCCGCACACCGCGCAGGAACAGGTGCGGGCGGAACAGCAGCGGCGCGTACCATGTCTTGGCCCAGTTGTGCGCCGTGGTGCCCCAGCGGGTCTTGTCCGGCCCCTTGATAACAGGCGTGAAGCTGGCGAGCGCAATGCGTTTGTCTGCGAGCGTGTCCGCGATCACCTGCATGGCATCGGCGGGTGGGTAAGTGTCGGCATGGAGAACCAGCACTGCATCGCCTGTCGCAGCCTCGACCCCGGTGTTGATCTGCACCCCGCGCCCGCGTGGGCTTGTCACCACCCGCCAGCCAAAGCCACGGGCCAGATCCACGCTCTTGTCCGCGCTGCCGCCATCGACGCACAGCACCTCATGCGGGGCAGGGTCGAGCGATCCCAGCACTTGCGCAAGGCGCGGCAGGGCCGCTTCCTCGTTCAGCATCGGGATCACGATGGAGATGCGCATCAGCCGACAAGGCCAGGGTAATGCACAAGGTCTTCCGGCCTGTCGCAATCGCCCAGCGGCTTCAGCATCAGGGTGGAGAGTTCATGGTCGGCAAGGCGGGCCAGCGTCTCTTCCATCACGTTGGCTTCGCCCCAGGGCATGTCGGTAAACACGAAGGGCACCGGCTTGTTGAAGCCGAGCAGGTAATAGCCGCCGT
>CAYXTJ010000059.1:0-12714 GCA_964467715.1 uncultured Sphingomonadaceae bacterium | reverse complement strand
CGTGGGCGTTGTGCTGGCAGGCATCGCCATCCTGACAACGGGTCTGGTGCTGATTGATCCGCTGGTCAGTCTGGTGATCGTGGCGGTGATCGCATGGGGCACATGGGGCCTGCTCAAGGACAGCGTAAAGATGGGCCTGCTCGCCGTGCCGGACAGCGTGAACGAGGGCGAGGTGCGGGAATATCTGTGCGGTCTGGAAGGTGTCTCTGCCGTGCATGACCTCCATATCTGGCCGATGAGCACCACCGAAACCGCGATGACCGCGCATCTCGTGATGCCGGCGGGCCATCCGGGCGATGGCTTCCTGCGCGAGATCGCACACGAGCTGGACCACCACCACGGCATCGGCCACGCCACAGTGCAGGTGGAGCAGGAACGAAACGGCGGCTGCGGGGAGTGCAGCTGAACCGGCAAGGGGGAGAAGGGCAATGAGTGAGACAATCCGCGAAGGCGGCTGCGGTTGCGGCCACGTGCGCTACCGGATGACGGGCGATCCGATCATGGTCCATAATTGCCATTGCCGCCTCTGCCAGCAGCAGACCGGCTCCACCAGCGTGGTCAACGTCTTCATCGAAAGCGAGCGGCTGGAAGTGCTGCAGGGTGACTTCACCGATCACCTGCTCCTCGGCGGCAGCGGCATGATGCACACGACACGCCGTTGTGCCCAATGCGGCACCGCGATCTGGAGCCACTACGCAAGGCTCGGCACGCTGGCCGCGGGCGTTAGCGCCGGGACGCTGGACGATCCCGACAGCGTGACACCCGATGTAGTGATCTTCACCGAAAGCAAGCTACCCTGGGTCTCGCTGCCCGAAGGCATTCCGCATTTCGAGCAGTATTACGACTTCAAAGAGGTGCTGAACGAAGAGAGCTGTGCGCGGCTGGGCGCGCTGGCTGCAAGGCGGAAAGCGGGCGAGGGCTAGGCCTTAGATTCCAGTTTCCAGTTCACCGCCGGCATATGCTCGGTCTTGCCGACGCCAGTCTTGCCCACGGCGCTTGTCTCCGTGAGATTGGTGAAGATCGCCTGGAAAGCACCGCTGTCGCTCTCCAGCCTCAGGCCGTTTTCGTTGGACGGGGTGAAGGTCGCATCACCCATCTGCCGCGACATGAAGTCCTTCAGATCGCGGCCTACACCGGCCCACTTATCCGATGACGTGTCGACAATGATCGTGCAGTTCTTGCTCGATCCCCAGTCGGTACACTTGATTGTCCATTCGGCCATGCTTCTATCCCCCCATCAGGCGCAGTCTTGCACCGCCAAGCCTAACGTGCAGTAAACCTTTGGGAAGAGGGAATTGACAGGCAGCAGCCACTTGCCCTCGGCGCCTTTCAACGACGAGGGGGAAGGCGCTAGGCCGCCTCTTCCTTCTTGTCGCCCTTCTTGCCGTCCATCACGCGGACGGGTTCCTTGCGACCCAAGACGACGTCTGCGTCCACCACCACTTCGGAAATGCCTTCCATGCTGGGCAGGTCGAACATGGTGTCGAGCAGCAGGCCTTCCACGATCGAGCGCAGGCCGCGGGCGCCGGTCTTGCGCTTGATGGCCTTCTTGGCGATTTCGGACAGCGCCTCGTCAGTGAAGGTGAGTTCCACCTCCTCCAGCTCGAACAGCTTGGCATATTGCTTGACCAGCGCTTTCTTCGGCTCCTTCAGTATCGTGACCAGCGCTTCCTCGTCAAGGTCGTGCAGGGTTGCGATCACCGGCAGGCGGCCGACGAATTCGGGGATCAGGCCAAACTTCAGCAGGTCTTCCGGCTCGCACTTTTCGAGCATCTGGCCGATGCGCGCCTTGCTCGGGTCGGAGACATTGGCACCAAAGCCGATGGAACGCTTCTGCAAACGGTCACCGATCACCTTTTCGAGGCCGGCGAAAGCGCCGCCGCAGATGAACAGGATGTTGGTGGTGTCCACCTGCAGGAATTCCTGCTGGGGATGCTTGCGGCCACCCTGCGGCGGCACGGAAGCAGTGGTGCCTTCCATCAGCTTGAGCAGCGCCTGCTGCACGCCTTCGCCCGACACGTCGCGCGTGATGGAGGGGTTTTCCGCCTTGCGGGTGATCTTGTCGATCTCGTCAATATAGACGATGCCGTGCTGCGCCTTCTCGACATTGTAGTCGCTCGACTGCAGCAGCTTGAGGATGATGTTCTCCACGTCCTCGCCCACGTAACCGGCTTCGGTCAGCGTGGTGGCGTCAGCCATGGTGAAGGGCACGTCCAAAGTGCGCGCCAGCGTTTGTGCCAGCAGCGTCTTGCCTGAACCGGTGGGGCCAACCAGCAGGATGTTGGACTTCGCCAGTTCGACATCGCCCTGCTTGCCCGAATGCTTCAGGCGCTTGTAGTGATTGTGCACGGCAACCGCGAGCACGCGCTTGGCGCGGTCCTGGCCGATCACATAGTCATTGAGGGTTTCGCAAATCTCGTGCGGGGTGGCGATTTCGCCATCCTTCTTGCCCGCGATGCCGTCCTTGGCTTCCTCGCGGATGATGTCGTTGCACAGCTCCACGCATTCATCGCAGATGAAGACGGTGGGGCCTGCAATAAGCTTGCGCACTTCATGCTGCGACTTGCCACAGAAGCTGCAGTAGAGGGTGCTCTTGCTATCGGAACCGCTCAATTTGGTCATAATCCTTGCCTGCCGCGCCACTCATGCGGGACATTCCGCGGACGCTGATTCAGCCAACCCAATGTAAACCCGGTGGGCACAATATCAATCGTATGGAGCCTAATTCCACCGCCTTGATCCAGCCTGAAGGTTCAAGGTTGCCAAAATGCTACAGAATTTGCCCGGAATATGACCGGGTGAAAGCATCTGCTGGCAGGGGCAGGATGGCGCTTGGGCCTTGTTTTCAAACGATTTTGCCGTGCTACCTTGCCCAATTGCAACCGTGGCGGGCACTGCAACCAGCGCCCGCCACCGTCAGATTGGCCAGTGCGTGCGATTATTCAGGCGCGCCGCCGGAGCCTTCCTCGGAATCTTCCGAAGAGCCCTTGGGCCGGTGCGCGAAGACCTGATCGACAAGGCCGAATTTCTTGGCTTCGTCTGCTTCGAGGAAGGTATCGCGGTCCATCGCCTTCTCGATATCCTCGAGGCTCTGGCCGGTGTACTTCACGTAAAGGTCGTTCATGCGCGCCTTGATGCGCAGGATTTCCTTGGCCTGAATCTCGATATCGGATGCCATGCCGCGTGCGCCGCCGGACGGCTGGTGGATCATGATGCGGGCATTGGGCAGGGCCACGCGCATGCCGGGCTCGCCAGCGGCAAGCAGGAAGCTGCCCATCGATGCCGCCTGGCCGATGCATACGGTGCGCACCTTGGGCTTGATGTACTGCATGGTGTCATGGATCGCCATGCCAGCCGTCACCACGCCGCCGGGCGAGTTGATGTACATCGAGATGTCAGACGAATTCTCGCTTTCGAGGAACAGCAGCTGGGCCACGATCAGCGATGCCATGTTGTCTTCCACCTGGCCGGTGACGAAGACGATGCGCTCGCGCAGCAGGCGGCTGAAGATGTCGAAGCTGCGTTCGCCGCGGCTGGTGGATTCGACCACCACCGGCACCAGGGCGCCGGTTACGGGATCGGTGCAGAAGCGGTCCTTGGCATCGCCGAAAACGTCGAACATGAAAATTCCTCTTGGACTTTGTATCGGTTGCCTATGTCGCGCGTGGCCACGCGATGTTCAAGAGGGGAAGGGGCACAGGCTTGCGCAACCCTGTGGATGGGCGCAGGATTGCGGCCATGAAGACGCTCGTTTCCGCCCTGCTGGGCGCTGCCGCTCTCGCGACCTCCGCTCCCGCATCGGCGCAGGACGGGATAGATCCCGATGCCGAGATTTTCATCCCCCATCCGCCGCCCCGGCAGTTCACATCAGACGATGAGCCGATCTGGATCGATCCGCGACTGGTCGATGCCGAGGGGTATGGCGGATATATTGATGATCCGGGCGCGGTGCCGGAATTCATGGCGGCACTTTACCTTCGCCGCATTGCCGAGATCGACGATGCCGGGCCGATGCTCAATGCCGTGATCGTCACCAATCCCGATGCCCCTGAACTGGCGCGCGCTGCGGGCGAGGCGCGCCTGCGGCTGGGCGGCCGCACGGTGCTTGTGAAGGACAATATCGAGACGCGGGAGTTCACCACAACCGCTGGCTCGCTGGCGCTGGCGGGTAACGATACCGGACGCGATGCGCCCCTGATCGCGCGCTTGCGGGCCGCGGGCGGCGTGGTGCTGGGCAAGACCAACCTGTCCGAATGGGCCAACATCCGCTCGTCCGACAGCTCCAGCGGCTGGAGCGCGGTGGGCGGGCAGACGCGTAACCCGCACGCCATAGACCGGAACACCTGCGGATCTTCCAGCGGCAGTGGTGCGGCAGTGGCGGCGCAGCTGGCGTGGGCGGCCATCGGCACCGAGACCGACGGATCGATCACTTGTCCTGCCAGCGTCAACGGTATTGTCGGCTTCAAGCCCACTGTCGGTCTGGTGAGCCAGGAACTGATCGTGCCGATCAGTTCCTCGCAGGACACCGCAGGCCCGATGGCTACCAATGTTTGGAGCACGGCGCTGCTCTTGAACGCGATTGCCGAACCGGGCGAGCCAGACCGCGATTTCACGCAAGGGCTCTACACCTCATCGCTTGAAGGCAAGCGTATCGGCGTGCTGGTCAACCAGACCGGCGGCAACGCACAGGTCCGCGAGGTCTTCAGCCAGGCGCTGAGCGATCTCGCTTCCGCCGGGGCCGTGCTGGTTGATGTGGAATACGAACCCGATCGTGCGATGTGGGACGATGAATACACCGTGCTGCTGTATGAATTCCGCGTGGGGCTGGACGCTTACCTGCAAGCCTCACCGGCAGACATTCCGGTGCGATCGCTGGCTGACGTGATCGCCTTCAACGCCGCCAATGCCGAAACCGAACTGCGCTGGTTCGGGCAGGACATTTTCGAACTGGCAGCCATGGCTACGGATGAAGCCGAATATCTGCGCGCCCGCGACAATTCCAGGCGGCTCGCCGGGGCAGAGGGTATCGACCGGCTGCTGGCCGAACATGACCTCGACATGCTAGTGGTCCCGACCGAAGGCCCGGCATGGCCGATCGATCTTGTGCTGGGCGACCATTTCATGCCGGGGATCGGCGCAGGATCGCTGGCAGCCATTGTCGGATATCCGCACCTCACCGTGCCGATGGGCGATGTCGAGGGCTTGCCGGTTGGCCTGTCCTTCATCGCCACGGCAGGCGAAGATGCAGCACTGTTGCAGGCGGGCGCCGCCTATGAGCGGGCGCGCAGCGTGGCAATTTCCCAACCGAGCCTGAAGCCATGGTCCGAAAACCCGTAAAAAGGACAGTTTATTACAATTGCCATGTTGTTCAGGTGATACAACCCGTCTAGCGCGGCGGCACTAAATCAGGCGATGGGGTATCTTGGCTTGCGACAATACCTGACGTGCTCGGGTCGACTTGCCTTGGCTGTTGCCACGGCGAGCCTTGCCGTGCCCGTTGTCGCCCAGGCTCAGGATGCAGGCTCGCCCGATCCGGCCCAGGATCTTGCCCCAAGCGGAAGCGAGCCTGTCCCTGGCACGCAGGCCGCTTCGCCGCTCACCGGCGCTGTGCGCACCTATTACCCGTCCGACTTTGCTGACGTTGCGCCGCGCACTGCGCTTGAAGTCGTCGAGCAGGTGCCCGGCTTCAACATCCAGGACGGTGGCGGTGGCGGTTTCGATGGCGGCGGACGCGGTTTTGGCGAGGCTTCGGGCAATCTGCTGATCAATGGCGATCGCATTTCCAGCAAGTCCACCAGCGTGCGGGACGAGCTGGAGCGTATCCCCGTGTCCAACGTGATCCGCGTGGAAATTGTCGATGGTGCCACGCTGCAAATTCCCGGCCTTTCGGGGCAGGTGGCCAACGTCATCGTCGAAACGAGCGGCATTTCAGGCCAGTTCCTGTGGGAACCGCAGTACTCCACGGGGCCGGCAAACCCGGAATATGCCGCAGGCAATGTCTCCATTCGCGGCAACACGGGCGGCGTGGATTTCTCGATCGCGCTGCAGGTTGGCAGCTTCATCCGCGGGTCAGACGGGCCAGCCATCTTTGTCGATGCGCTGGGCGTTGACGAGCGGTTCAACGTTCAGACCGGACATCTCAACCGGCCTGAACTTTCCGGCAATTTCGCCTTCGACCTCGCCCCGGATGTAGCCGTGAACATCAACCTGTCGGGCGGCTTGCACATATTCCGCAGCAGGGAACTGGAAGTGCGTACGGCAAGCAATCCTCTGCCGTTGTTCGAGGAACGCTTTCGCACGAAGAACCTGGAAAAGTTCTACGAGATCGGTGCCGACATGGAGTTTCCGTTCGGTCCCGGGCGATTGAAGCTGATCGCGCTGGAGAGTTTCGAGCACGGCAATTTCCGCACCCAGTCGCTGCTGGATATCGAAGCCCTGCCCATTACCGGCAGCCGCTTCCGCCGCACACGTGACATTGGTGAACGTATCGCCCGCGCCGAATATAGCTGGGGCATGTTTGGCGGAGACTGGCAGCTGAGCGGAGAGGCGGCCTTCAACCGGCTCGACAATGTGGCCAGCCTGTTCCTGTTCGATGATGCGCAGGATGGATTTGTGCAGATCCCCTTTCCCGAAGGGGTTGGCGGCGTGCGCGAGGAACGCTTCGAGTCCATCCTCAGCTATGGCACTGGCCTGAGCGAAAACCTCACCATCCAGCTGGCAGTGGGCGGGGAATATTCCACCATTTCGCAAACCGGTGTGAACGCCCTGTCGCGCACCTTCCAGCGGCCCAAGGGCAGCGTCTCCTTCGCCTGGGCGCCGGGCGGCGGCTTTGACGTCAGCCTGGAAGTGGCGCGCCGCGTGGGCCAGCTCGACTTTGGTGATTTCCTTGCCAGCGTGAACCTGAGTGAAGAAAACCAGAGCACCGGCAACAACCAGCTGCGCCCGCAACAAAGCTGGGAAAGCGAACTGGAAGTATCAAAGAACTTCGGTCGCTGGGGGTCAGCCACGCTGGCGCTGTTCGATCACCGGGTGGAAGATTTCCTGATTATCGTGCCGACTGGCAATGGTGGCGAGGCGCGTGGCAATATCGGCAGTGCAACTCGGCGGGGTTTGCGCTTCAATGGCAGGCTGGAGCTGGAACAGATCGGCTTCACCGGCGCGCAGCTGGATGTCCGGGTGACAGCGGAGGACAGTTCGCTGATCGATCCGGTAACGTTCATCGACCGCCGTTTCGATGAGAATTCGCCATTCGAGTTGCGGCTCGATTTCCGGCATGACGTGCCGAACACCGATTGGGCCTGGGGCGCGGAGTTCCGCGACACTCAGAATGCACGGCGGTATCGCGTGGCGGAGGAGGCGTTGGAATACAACATTTCCACCTTCGGCGCGCTCTATCTCGAGAACAAGGACGTGTTGGGGCTGACCGTGCGCGGACGCGTCGCCAACCTGTTCAACGGCGGCAACGTGTTGCAGCGGGCGGTTTATGATGGGCCGCGCGATGTCTCGCCGCTGCTGTTTACCGAAGACCGTCGCCTGAAGATCGGAACTGTCTTCAACCTCTACGTATCAGGCACATTCTGAGGCAGCTTTGCAGCGGCAACGGCCGGAACTGAAAAGGGCGGCCCTGCCAGTTGCAGGACCGCCCTTTTTCATGTGGCCCGGAAATTCCGGCTGAAGCTTACTTCTTCTTCGCTGCAGGCTTCTTTGCCGCTGCCTTCTTGGCGGCCGGCTTCTTTTCAGCGGGCTTCTTCGCCGCGGCCTTCTTGGCAGCGGGCTTCTTCTCAGCCGGCTTCTTTTCGGCGGCCTTCTTCTCGGCAGGCTTCTTTTCAGCTGCCTTCTTGGCCGGAGCCTTCTTCTTGGCGGCGGGCTTCTTTTCCGCAGCAGCCGAGGTTTCTTCCGCTTCGATCGCGGCTTCCAGTTCCTCGCGCGTCACTTCGCGCTCGGTCACTTCGGCCTTGTCGAACAGGAAGTCGACCACCTTGTCTTCATACAGCGGCGCACGAAGCTGGGCCTGGGCCATCGGCTCGTTGCGCACATAGTCGATGAAACGCTGGCGATCATTGGGGCTGTACTGCTGGGCGGCCTGCTGGATCAGCATGGACATTTCCTGGTTGGAAACTTCCACGCCGTTTGCCTGGCCGATCTCGGAAAGCAGCAGACCCAGGCGCACGCGACGCTCGGCAATGCGCTTGTAATCGTCCTTCTCGGCTTCGATTTCCTTCTGCGCAGCTTCGGGGTCTTCCTCGCGGGCAGCTTCCTGCTGCAGCTGGGCCCAGATCTGTTCGAATTCGGCTTCCACCATGGTCGGCGGCACGTCGAAATCGTGATCGGCGGCCAGCTTGTCGAGCAGCTGGCGCTTCATCTGCGTGCGGGTCAGGCCGGCAGTTTCCTGCTCCAGCTGGCCCTTCATCAGTTCCTTCAGCTTGTCGATGCCTTCAAGGCCCAGACCCTTGGCGAAATCGTCGTCGATCTTGGTTTCGCCTTCGACCTTCACCTGCTGCACGGTGATGTCGAATTCGGCATCCTTGCCCTTCAGGTGCTCAGCCGGATAATCTTCCGGGAAGGTGACGGTGATGGTCTTGGTGTCACCGGTCTTCACGCCGGTCAGCTGCTCTTCAAAGCCGGGAATGAACTGGCCCGAGCCGAGCACCAGCGGGGTGTTTTCGGCCTTGCCGCCTTCAAATTCCACGCCGTCCACGCGGCCCACGAAATCGATGATCAGCTGGTCGCCGTCAGCGGCCTTCTTGCTCTTGGAGGCATCCTTGTAGCTCTTCTGGCTGGATGCGAGGCGCTGCAGCGCTTCTTCAAGGGCTTCGTCGGAAACCGGCACATTCAGCTTTTCCAGCTTCAGGCCTTCGATCGACGGTGCCTCGATTTCGGGCAGCACTTCGATTTCCACCGACAGTTCGGCATCCTTGCCCTGCTCATAGCCTTCGGCCATGTCGACGCGCGGCTGCAGCGCGGGGCGCAGCTTCTTTTCGCTGATCAGGCCTTCAACCGATTCGCGCAGCGTTGCGTTCAGCGCGTCCGAGTGCAGGGCATCACCGTGCATCTTGCGGATAAGGTTGGCGGGCACCTTGCCCGGGCGGAAACCAGGCATACGCACCTGGGGGGCGATCTTCTTCACCTCGGAATCGATACGCGCTTCGATATCGGCTGCCGCAATGGTCAGCGTGTAGGCGCGCTTCAGGCCTTCGTTGGTGTTCTCGACAATCTGCATTTACCGTGCCTTTTCAACAATCTTGCGAGCCCAGAACACGATGGAACTGGTGCGGGCGAAGGGACTCGAACCCCCACATCTTTCGATACTGGTACCTAAAACCAGCGCGTCTACCAGTTCCGCCACGCCCGCGGCCCGACGAAATTCTTCAGGCAAGCGCCTGACAAACAGGGAGCCGCCCTTAAAAGGCCAAGGCGAAAAGGGCAAGACGATGATCGCCTTTGAAGCGGAAAATCAGCACTGCCCATCTGCTTTGGCGATTGATTTTGCCGCCAAGCCGTGGCTAAGCGCGCCGTCATGAGCGAAGAAACTGCAAACGACACCCCGCCTGATCGCATCGCGATCGATCCTGCAAGCGAATTTTTCGATGCCGACAAGCTGCAGCGCGGCATCGGCATCCGCTTCAAGGACAGGGTCCGCAACGACATTGAGGAATATTGCATTTCCGAAGGCTGGGTGCGTGTGCAGGCTGGCAAGACGATGGACCGCAAGGGCCGCCCGCTGACCATCAAGCTGAACGGCCCGGTGGAAGCCTGGTATGAAGACCTGGGCGAGGAGCCGCCGGTCGCCAAGGCCTGATCGAAAGCCCATTCCCGCAACCGCACATGAAAAAAGCGGCAGGTTTGCGCTTGCCGCCTTTTCTTTGTGTGGCTCGGGCCCTGTATGGGGCGTGGACGTCACACCACCGGATCGGCGGGATCGTCCTTCTCTTCGGGATGCGCTGTTGTCATGCGCAGGACCGCATAGCCGAGGATTGCCGAAATCAGCGAACCTGTAAGAATGCCGATCTTGGCCTCGTCAATCAGCAGGCGATAGCCGGGGAACGCCAGCTCGCCGATGAACAGCGACATGGTGAAGCCGATGCCGCACAGCACGGTAACGCCCCACACTTCGGGCCAGGTGCATCCCGGCGGCTTCTTGGCGATGCCCAGCTTGTCGGCCAGGAATACGCAGCTGAAGATGCCCGCCTGCTTGCCTACCACGAGGCCCGCAGCAACCGCCAGCGGCAGCGGGTCCAGCAGCGCGTCGAGACCAAGTTCGGAGATATCGACACCGGCGTTGGCAAAGCCGAACAGCGGCACCACCAGGTAAGCGTTCCAGCCCACCAGCCCGTGTTCGAGGTTTTCGAGCATGGAGTTGCCATCCTTCTTGTGCATCGGGATGGTCAGCGCCGCCAGCACACCGGCAATCGTTGCATGAACGCCGGAATTGAGCACGCAGTACCACAGCACCACAGCAGCAAGGATAAACAGCCAAACCTGGCCCACGCGCATCCGGTTCATCGCCACCATCGCGCCCAGCACCAGTGCCGAGGCGATGAGCCATGCCACCTTGAGGTTGGCGGTGTAGAAGATGGCGATGATCGCCACCGCGCCGATATCGTCCACGATGGCGACTGTCAGCAGGAACAGGCGCAGTGCCGCGGGCACCCGCGAGCCGAGCAGGCCGACCACGCCCATGGCAAAGGCGATGTCTGTTGCGGCGGGGATGGCCCAGCCGCGCGAAAGCTCCGCATCTCCGCCTGTCACCAGCACATAGACCAGCGCCGGTGCGCCCATGCCGGCAATCGCCGCGAGGACCGGCAGAGTGCGTTGCTTGGGATCGGCCAGATTGCCTGATATCAGCTCCCGCTTCACTTCCAGCCCGACGACGAAGAAGAAGATCACCATCAGCGCATCGTTGATCCACAGATGCAGCGTGTTGAGCTTGAAGGTCTCGCTCGGGAACAACTCGCCATGGAAGAGGTGGTGGTAGCTCTCCGAGACGGCTGAATTGGCCACGAACATGGCTGCCGCTGCAACCGCGATCAGCAATACGCCTTCAAAGGCATCGGAAACAAACAGCGCCTTGAACTGGCGCTGCACGGCTTTGATGATAGGTGGTTTGGACATATGCGAATTCCTTTTCGCAATTGCGGCAAACATGCAAGCGTTCAGGCCCGGATGATTGCCTTTTTTCCGATTGCGATAATTCTGCCTGAAATTGCATAAAATACGAATGTTGGGGGCACATGGAGGGAACAGCATTCCTGGCGCTTTTGGGGCTGGTTGAACGCGAACTCCTGCTTTTTGCGGGCTTTTTCTTCCTGCTCGGTGCCGTTGACGAATTGCTGGTGGACGGTCTGTGGGGATGGATGCGCCTGACCAGCAGGGTTCCGCGATTGCAGTTGAACCGGGCCGACGTGAGCGCCCGGCGCCTGTCAGGAAAGGCCGCTGTTTTCATCCCGGCATGGCATGAAGACAAGGTGATCCAGCACACGATCGCCCACGCCCTGAAATCCTGGCCGCATGTCGATTACCGCATCTATGTCGGCCTTTACCGCAATGATTTCGCCACGATGGAAGGCGTCGTGCGCGCTGCCGGGGCTGATCGCCGTGTGCGGCTGGTGATCCATGATTGCAACGGCCCGTCGACCAAGGCGGACTGCCTCAACCGGCTCTACCGCGCGATGAAGGTGGATGAGGACCGCACCGGCGAGGAATTCCGCATGGTCCTGCTGCACGATGCCGAGGACATGGCCGATGCGGCAGAGCTTGGGTTGCTGGATCGTGCGCTCGACAGGGCAGAATTCGTGCAGATCCCGGTGCTACCCCTGCCGCAAACGGAATCGCGCTGGATCGGCAGCCATTATTGCGAGGAATTTGCCGAAGCGCATGGCAAGAACATGGTCGTGCGGGACTGGCTGGGAACTGCGCTGCCGGCTGCAGGCGTCGGCTGTGCCTTCAACCGCGCCATGCTGCGCGACATGGCGAAGCTGCAGGGCACGGACAGTCCGTTCTCGGTGGAATCGCTGACCGAGGATTACGAACTGGGAATGCGTATAGAGGCGGTCGGCGGTCGCTCGCGCTTCCTGCGGGTGCGCGGCGAGGATGGCGCGCTGGTGGCCACGCGCGCCTATTTCCCGGGCCCGGCTGGATGAAGCGGTACCGCAGAAGGCCCGCTGGGTTCGCGGCATCGGCTTGCAAGGCTGGGACCGGCTCGGCTGGGAGGGCGGGCTCGCCGAAAACTGGATGCGCCTGCGTGACCGGCGCGGTCCGCTTGCTGCCCTGGTGCTGGCTTGCGGCTATGCCTTCTTCATGCTGGCGGGGCTGATGTACCTGCTGGGGGCCTTCGGCATCGAACGGCCGTGGAAGCCCGATCCCTTGCTCAGCTGGCTGGTGATTGCCAACCTTGCCAGCTTCCTGTGGCGCGCGCTGTTGCGCTTTGCTTTCACCACTCGCGATTATGGCGTGGCGGAAGGCCTGCGGGCGGTGCTCCGCATCCCGCTTGCCAATGTGATCGCGATCATGTCTGGCCGCCGCGCCTTGATGGCCTATGTCCGCAGCTTGCGCGGCAATGCTCCGCATTGGGAAAAGACCCGGCACGAACGGCATCCGGCAGCGTCTGCTGACAGGTCCGAACCGGTGAGGCTGATGTTGTGACGGTGCGCGTCAACGCCAAATCGCCCGGTTTCCGCGGCCAGCCGCTGCTCATGCTCGGCCTGCTTGTGGTCG
>CAYXTJ010000058.1:0-12820 GCA_964467715.1 uncultured Sphingomonadaceae bacterium | reverse complement strand
GTCGAAAGGCCACTGATCGAGGCGAACCTTGCCGCTCGCCGTGAACTGGCCGGTGTCAAGATCGTGTGGTCCACGCCCGAAGGCGATGTAGCGGTCCAGGTGGACGGCGAAGAAACGCATGTTTCCCTGGCAGGAGAAGAGCCGCAGACCTACCCGACATTCGCGACGAAGATCGACGACAACATCTATTTCCTGTCGTGGTGGGACGGCGAATTCATCGGCCAGCACGTGATGGTCAACCGCGACACGATGCGCGCGTTTGATCACGTAATGCCCGATGGCACGCGCCGCGAGGCCATCTACCGTATCACTTGTTTCGATACGAGCGAGCTTTGCTGAAAGACTTCGAGTTTGCCGACTTTCGCGACCATCCGCTGGTTCCGCGGAAGACGGCACTAATCATACAGGGCTGTCAGAACGATATCCTTGGAGAAGGTGCGGCATTGACCGAATTAGGCATGCATGCGCATGCTAGGAAACAGAACCTCAAAGCCAATCTTGTACAATTGGCAAAAGTCTTTCGCGCCATTGCTGCACCGGTCGTCCATGTCTGGACTGTCGCCGATACCGGATCACTCCCGCCCACCAACTCCCCGGGTTGGGATGCGGTGAACCAGTCAGCAGAGGCGGGATTGGCGGCTGGCGCACGAAGGGCCTTCATGCGGGGAACATGGGGAGCGCAGCCAGTTGCTAGTCTGGAAGCCATGGCAGGCGATTTCGTGATCGAGAAGACCCGCGGCAGTGCTTTCAGCTCTGGCCTCGACAGCCTGCTGCGGTCACTCGGGATCGAGAATATTGTCAGTACCGGGACAATGACCAACTATTCGGTGATCATGACTTGCTTCGAAGGTCACGACCTGGGCTATCGCTGTTACACCGCAGCTGACGGGGCCTGTTCGCGAAATGATATGTGGCATGAAGCTGCGATCCGCTATGAAATGCCGTGGCTGGGATGGACGTTTGCGAGCTGCCGCGATGTCGAGAAGGCGCTGCAAATGGGAGCCTGCTTCCAGTAAGTGGGCTCGGCATCGCGCTTCGCCAAGCCAACACCTCTAATTGCGTGACGCCCAGCTTGTCGCCATCTCGGCGTTGAGCACGGCGCTCTTGTTGCATTGATGCGGCTGCAGGAACGCGCTGCTTTGGACCGTCTGTTTGCAATAGCGATCCCGATTGGCACGCGAATGCTGGCAATTTTTCCTTCCAAGACACAAGTGCTGGATTTCCAGATCATCTCGACTTCATGATCTCAAGTCGTGCATAATCCTTCGCAACTCAGCGGCCAGGGCCAGCCTTCAAGATGGTATTGCTGCCATCAGCCGCCGGCGCGACCAGCGCCGGAATGTTCCGTCCTGACTGCACCAAGCAACCAAAGCGCGGCTTGCAGCGGGCCCTGCCAGCTTCAAACGGCAGAACCCCTTCGGGCCAACGCGCGCGGTGCCGTCTCGTGGTAAAGCAGACCAGCCGCTCCGCCGACTAACGGCACGACGCCCGCGATCAACATAGCCGCAATCAATCCAAAGGAGTCGGCAAGCGCCCCGGCGATAACGGGCATCAGGACAGCGCCGAAAAGTTCTCCAATAGCAGTCGGGGTTCCCACGGCAGATCCCGCCAGGTTGGCTGGAACGCTTTCGGTGGTGCTGAGCGAAAGAAAGATCGGCGCGATGCCGAAACCGAAAATGCCACTCAGGAACAGCCAGAAGAACGCCGCAGTGTTGCTTTCTCCCAAGTAAATGAAGCCCAACACCGTTGCGCCCGCGAGAATTGTGGAGATTGTGATTGTAGGCTTTCGTCCGAGAAAATCGGAGATCGTCGGCACCGCGATCATGCCGATAAACCCGCCGAAGCCCCAGCCCGACATCACGTTAAGCGCTGTGCCCAGCTCGATCCCTCGTTCAGTGGTCATGAAGGTTACGGCGAATGAGGAAAACACGAAGAGCCAGCTCATGAACAGAATGGATATGAAACTGGAAACCTGCACATTGCGATAGCTGAGAGCGGCGAACATGCTCGGCTGGTCTGGCTTGTCTGCTGATTCCACAGCCGCCGCTGGCGGAGCAACGCGCGCAGGCTCCCGCATGAACAACCACAGAACGATCGCCATCACAATCCCGGGAATACCGGCGATAAAGAATACCACCCGCCAAGAAAAATATTCGAGCATCACGCCCGTAATCAAGGCCCCGAACGCAATGCCGAGCAGCGGAAAGAACGCCTGATGCAGCCCCATGTTGAAGCCAATCCGCTTAGGCGAGCTTTCCGCTGACAAGGTGGCGACGCTGGTCGAGAAAACGCCACCTTCACCAACTCCCAGCAGGCCGCGGACAAGCAGCATCTGGACGAAATTCTGCGCCACTCCGGTGACCCAGCTCATCACTGAAAAGAAGATCGTTGAGCCCAGCAGGATCTTCTTGCGCCCAAGCTTGTCGGACACGCCGCCAAGGAACCAGGCGGAGAGCGCCCAGGTCAGGGCCAGGATCGATGCGATCGAGCCTAGCTGCGTGTTGCTTAATCCGAACTCCGGACCAATGATCGGAAACAGATAGGTAATCACCAGCCGGTCGAAACCGACAATACCCCACAGCAGTGCGAGCATAATTACGATGCGGGTTTCATAACCCTTGTTTGCGTCAACCATTCCCTATCCCTCTCCAGAATGCCCCGACTTTATGGGCCAAAGCCGCGCCGGAGCAGGCCTTGCCCCTGCCTCCAGACACCGCCACGAAAACGCGCTTTCAACTTCTTGACAGCCCGCCGACCGCGCGGAAGGCGGAAGGCCTGCTATGCAGCCAGCCCGTTCATTGCGAGCGTCACGTGCGAAGACATGCCGCCATCGGTCGGCACATTGAGGCCACGCATCCAGGCAGCTGCATCTGACAACAGGAAGGTGACCACTGGCGCGATGTCGGTCGGTTCGCCAGGGCGATCCATGATCCGCGCATCTTCTTCGGCGCGTTCGCCCAGGGTCTCCAGAAAGTCCTTGAGAATTGGGGTCGCAACCGGCCCGGGGCTGACGCAATTCATGCGTATACCGCGATCGCGCCAGGTCCAGCGGTTTTGCATGGTCCACACGATAAGCGCTTCCTTGGAAAGGAAGTAGGACCTGCCTTGCTGCCCTTCAATGTCATGCTTCACGCAAAACGCGTCGGCATCGTCGATCCCGCGGAGTCCGATCAGTTCCTCAACCTGGCTCACGGCCTGCGGCCATCCGATGCCGGCTAGCGAGGCCAGATTCACGATGGAAGCGCCGTCAGCCATCTTGCCGATCAGGCCAAGTGTAAGCTGCCTAAGGCCGAGAAAGTTCACCTTCAGTACGGCAGGTGCGGCCAGCGTCGGGGGAAGTCCGGCAATATTGCACAGGCCATCCAGTCCTGCCGGAGCTGCAGCAATCGCTGCGTCGATAGCCGTCGGATCACTCAGGTCCACCTGAATGAAGTTGTCGACCGCATCGGAAGGATTGCGATCCATGCCTACGACTGTCGCGCCGTTCGCACGCAGCACGCGGGCAGTCTGCGCACCGATGCCGGACGAGCACCCGGTCACCACAATTGTCTTGCCACGGACCAGATTGCCAAAATCGAGATTATCGTTGCTCATCCTGCCTCTCCCAACAACCCTGCCAGCCGCCGCCACCCGAACCGAACCTATAGGCGGACCGGCTCGCGCCACTTAGGTAAGCCATTTGACCTGCTCTCGCAGCCCGATTTTGGCGCTGTGTCCGGATATGCGCCGACTTTCCGCGCTCTTGCCCAGAAGTAGGCTTGGGTCTTGGCAGAGCGCAGAATTTTCATCTGTCGCCCGATTTGCGTGGCCTCAACTGCTGGAAATCACCCGATTTGGCAGCCGGGTTTAGAACCTTGGCCGGAAATCATGCCGTCAAGCACAGCGCTGGAAGGGCCTCTGCGCGTGGCGGAACATCGATTTTGGGGCTCACGAGTTCATTGCCGCGCACCGGGATGACCGACCACGTCAGTCATGCGTCCGCTGCATGGAGCTGGCAGGCCTTAATGGTTGCTGCATCACAGACCTAGGCCTTGGCAAAGTCATTCCCGGCCAGACATTGGATCGGCAGGCTGAAAGCTATACCAGGAGTCTGGCTATCGCGTGTCGAAAGGCGTTGGTAGCAGTCGATACAGGTAGGCCTCAGGCAGACGAAGACCGCGAGGCCTTCCTGATCAATCAGCGGTTTTGCAGGCGGCGAATGCATCAAAACAGCTGATATCGTAGATTTGCTCGCCGCGGATCAGGTCCGGCTGCAGGTGGTCATAGACCTTTCGCGTGATCGTGTTGAAGAGCATGTGGTTGCCACCTGCTGGGCCAGCCCAAGAGAGGAAGTAGATGCCGTCGGCGATCCTGGTGGCATATGTCTGCTGTGGCTCTGCCTGCACACCATTATCGAATACATGCGTCACGTCACCATCGACCGCTATCCGGGTCATTCCTGTCGATTGCTCGAATACGATTGTCTTGCCCGCCAGTTCCTCGCGCGCTGCGACATCACGTGGCAGCAAGGGACGATCCGGCCGGCGCAGATCGGCACGCGAAGGCAGGTTGAACCGGCGCGTGTTGGCCTCGATCGCAGGCTGGGTGTCTTTATCGGAAGTCAGCTCGGTCGATGGAATGACGCAGTCGGGACGATCCCAGCAGTGGATATCGCCAGCAATCAGGATCACGCCAAAGTCACGCGTCCCAAGATGGGCTGAGACCTGCATGGTGTTAAAGTCATGCACGACATTGTCTCCACCGCCGCCAGTGCCGGGCCAGGATGAGAAGTAGATGCCATCGGCGACCCTTGAGACCTGTGCTGGCCGTTGGCGCACCACGCCATCGTAATAGGCACCTTCGCTCCCTTCCCAGCGGATGTCGCCATCCTCCCAGATCAGGTCAAAGCCGGAAAAATCGTCATACGCGTAGTTGATGACTGTGCCTTCAAGGTCTGCATAACCCGAGCCGTTTGCAGACGCTGAGTCTGCAGGAGCGGGCCCTTCCACCCGCGTCTCATCGCAAGCCTGCAGCGACAGGGCAGCACAAATCAGAAGGCTGGGAACTGGTTTAAACCTCATCTACGCTACTCCTGGCCAGCGGAAATACCGGTGATCTGTCCTGTGCGGTACATTGGCATGCCGATCGCGTCCAAGCCCGGTGAACAAAATCCAACGCTCTTGCGAGCGACTTGGGTTCGCTCGCTTGGGTGGGCGATGATCTGCGTGAAAATCGTGGCTCGGAGGCTTGCAGGATGGATGATCGGTTAGTCATTCAGACGATCGGCCGGCGGCCACAAGATCCCCCCCCGCGCGTGCGAGCTCGGCTGGAATCGCACCCATTTGTCCGGTAACTCAATCGAGATATATGTCTAGCCGCGCATCTTCACTGACCAATCGTCTTCAGGCAGTTCTGAAGCAGCGCATTGGCGCCAATAGCGTTCCCGGAGCAGTGCTGGCTGTCGCCAACAGCAAAGATCTGGTCGGAATCTCAGCCATGGGAATCGCCGATCCCGGCTCCGGAAGGGCGATGGCCACGGACACGGTCTTCCGCATCGCTTCGATGACCAAGCCGATAGCCAGCCTCGCCGCGCTGCAACTGGTTGAAGACGGTGAGCTTGATCTGGATCAGCCACTGGCAAGTCTGGTTCCTCAATTGAGTGAGGTGAATGTCCTTGTCGGCTTCGACGAAGACCGTCGCGCAGTCTTGCGACCTCCCGTGCGCGCTATCACGCTGCGCCATCTGCTGACGCATACGGCAGGCTTTGGATACCGTTTTCTCAACGCCGAAATCTTGCAGGCGCAGGGCGAGATTGTTGCTGGTTCGCTCTCTTCTCTCCAGGCCCCGCTGGCCTTCGATCCCGGGGACGATTGGCAATACGGGATAAGCACGGATTGGCTGGGCATAGTGATCGAGACCGTCTGCGGAAAGCCGCTTGGCCATGTCCTGAAGGAACGGATCTTCGACCCCTTGGGAATGGTCGATACATCTTTCACAGCACCTACCGATCAAACGCGCCTTGTGCCTTTGCTATCCAGGTCCGAGAATTCGTTCGAACCCGCCAATGCCGTGATCGGCGGTGGTGACAATGCGGAGTTCCACAGTGCAGGTGGCGGGCTCTATAGCTCGGCGGCGGACTACGTCCACTTTTGCCGCATGTTGCTGAACAAGGGCAGGCTGGGTTGCCGCAGGTTGCTTCGCCCAGAAAGCACAGACCTGCTGTTCGAGAGCCAGACGGGAAATCTGGCGGTTGGCCGGATGACAAGCATTGCGCCTTCGATCTGCCGGGATTTCGAGCCATTTGCGGGGCAACAACCGGGATGGAGCTTCGCCGGCTTGATCAATCGCAGGCAGGGGCCGGACGGACGAAGTGCGGGAAGCCTGTCCTGGGCGGGTTTGGCGAACACCTATTTCTGGATCGACCCGCATCGCGAAATCTGCGTGGTTATCATGATGCAGTTCCTGCCTTTTGCTGACGAACACGCGCTTGCGCTGGTCAGCTCGGTGGAGCGCGCAATCTATTCGCCCATGCCTCAGATGGGCGGCGCCTAGGCCCAAACACGACGATGGCAGCGGATCGGCCACTCCAGAGCTCTCGCCAGGACTGCCGCGATAGGCTGAATATTGCCCGGTTATGCAACGCGGAGTGCAATACACACCAAGAGTTCGACTTTACGCTTGATATTAAGCAAGCGATGATCTCGACGTTTGCCGCCTCCTTAAAGATCAAGCATTCTCGGAATGCGGGCTGCTGATGGCCCAAAAAGCAGAAGGAAAACGCAACGGGATGGCATGCCAAACCGCAAGGCGACACCAGTTGGCCACCGGCAGGAATGATCGGCGACGAGCAGGCTGGTTAGCCAGTTCGCTATTCTTGTCGGCAATCACCCTATTGCTTGGCGCATGTGCCACGCCTGACGCCGAGGCATCGAATCTGGCAACAGTATCAAGCTCACCCCAAACACAGCCTGATCCGGTGCAAGTAGCGCCGGAACGATATCGGGTGATCCTTGAAAACGAACGGGTGAGGGTGTTGGACGTTAGCTATCCACCCGGCGTCACCACCGATTTTCATGGGCATCCGCAAAATCTGGTGGTGGCCCTGACGCCCATCATCTCCAATCCTGTGGATGCCAATGGCAATGTCACTGAATACCGGATCGAAGCCGGAGAAGTGTTGTGGCGCGAACCGGCAACGCACCGCGGAACCAATTCAGGCGATGAGGAAATGCACCTCATCATGATCGAGTTCAAAGAAGAACATGCAGAAACGGAATGATCCCTGGGAGAACATGAATTTGAAAAATTTCCGGAAATGTCGGGCGACGATCATGCTGTTGGCTTCGCTGCTGACCTGTGCTGGATCAGTGGTCAATGCGCAGGATGGAGAGGTGAACGCTCGTGCGACGGCACCTCATGTCTATTATGAGCACGGAACAGGACCTGTCCTGTCCCGCAACGGGTCTCTCCCAGGCGAACGGATCGAGATTCTGCTGAATGCCTATCAGACCGAGGGCCGCTTCACGATAATGGAGTTCACCTTCCCTGTGGGGTCCAATTCTGCCCCGGGGCACCGGCATGCAACGCATTCGGAAACCTACCTGGTCTTGAGCGGCAAAATGGAATGGTCCGTCGAAGGCGAGGTTCGCATCCTTGAAGCAGGGGATATGATCTATGTCCCGCCAAATTCCTATCACGCCGCCCGGACACTGGGTGACGAACCCGCACGCACTCTGTTTATCTTTGAACCCGGCGGCTTCGAACTCGATGTAGATCGGCGAAATGATCTAACCGAAGAACAGCGCAACGATCCAGAATTCATGCAGCGGTTCTTTGAAAGCATCGACTATCATTTCGATATCTCGCGCGCGCAGGATATCGGTGGCGATTGACTCTCGGATCGTCGTCGAATGATCACCGGATGAAACCACCCTACTGACGCAAGTCCCTGAAGGGCCCCGGTGGCCGCAACAAACTGAACACTACCAATCGAGGCACAGGCGACCCCATGGCCAGATCTACAAGACTTCCCATTGCAATTGCGCTGGTAACTGCAGCACTGCCGATCGCTGCCGTGGCACATGATGCGCCGCAATCGGACGAAACTCCGTACAGCGCAGTCACTGTTACAGACCTGAGCCTAGAAGTAATATCTGTCTCCGAGGGACTGTTCGTGTTGCAGGGAAGAAGGGCAATCGGCAATGTGCTTGTCTCGGTCGGCGAGGACGGAACCTTCATGGTCGATGACCAGTTCGAGGAGTCAGAGCCCGCGATAAGGCAGGCGATCGCCGCGATGGGCGGAAGTTCTCCCCGCTTCCTGATCAACAGCCATTATCACCACGACCACGCTGGGGGAAATGCACCGTTCGGCTCCGAGGGCGCTATCATTGCAGCGCACGACAATACGCGAAAATTGCTCGCCGAAGGCACCGAAATCGAACTGCTAGGGCTGACCGTACCCCAAGCGGAGCCAGCTGCCCTGCCGATCATCACCTTTCCTGAAGAAATGAGCCTTTTCCTGAACGGCAATCATGTCCGTCTGATCTACTTGCCAAACGGGCATACCAGCAGCGATATCGCAACCTATCTGGTTGAAGCAAATGTCATTCACGCGGGCGATGTCTGGAACTACACCGGGAATTACCCCTTTATCGATGCCCGATACGGCGGCACCCTTAGCGGCATGATCGCAGGCCAGCGAGCTATCGCAGGAATGGCCAATGAGCAGACCGTAATTGTGCCGGGCCATGGCCCGCTTGCAACGCGCGCCGAGCTTGTCACCTATACAGAGATCTTGTCCGCGATTCACGAGATACTGCTTGAACATGCGCGATTGGGGCACACGCTTGAGCAAGTGATCGCAGCGCGACCGGTCGATCAGGTCCACGAATTTTCGACCGGGATAGTCACTCAGGCGATGTGGCTAGGCATCGTCTATCCACAAGTGGTGGCATCGCTCGAGGCGCAATAGGGTTCCGTTCGCAGGATTACCTTCGGTCATCCCATAGGAAGGCGACACCCTCGCCGGGGCTGGCGTCGGCATTCCATCCGTAAAACAGGAAAACCTCGTTCGAATAGCTACCCATGCCGGTCGAGACAGCCCGCAGGTTCTGGAAGCGCATCCCGGGTTGCGGCACGATCACACGGCGCCGGGACCAATTGGTGCCATCGTCGGCGGAGACCCACTCCTCGATCCGTTCCCCCCAACCGAAACCATTGAGATCGGTCGGCCCTGCTGGCGCGGCCTCCTCCTCACCATCACCCACGATGACCAATGCCCGCAAGTTCCCCTCCGCGTCCCAGTCGACAAGTGACGCGTTCCACACATTGGATGTGTGAACGATACGCGTCTCGCGCCAGTCGCCGTCAACGAACCGGACTTGCGTAAACCATCCGCTGTTGGGCGATTCCCCGGAAATGACTCCAAAGAAGCGAGGTGTTCCGTCGGCGTCGAAATGGATTGTCGGCGGAACTGTAAACAATCGTCCACCGGTATCCAGTATCTGCGCCTCCCGATCAGCGATCGAACGCGTTACAGGCATCGTCAATTGTTCGCCCCGGACATTGCTTGCAATCCCGGATGCAAGGTCCACCCCCAGGTAGTACAGGTTGTACCGGGTGCGACCTTGCGGCACGTTTGCACCCGAATAGAGCACGCTCGGGGGTACCCGGCAGTCATTATCCGCCAGCTCCGGCGGCCAGACGTCGAGCGAACCGAATTCCTGCTGCCAGACGAAGGCGATGTGCATGGTCAGCCCGTCAGGGCTCATGCGCGCGTTGCTATAGGATCCCGCGTAGAAATCGAGGCAAGATTGGTCCGGATGCGCGCCGAAATTCATGTCGATCACTTCCCGTTCGGGAGCTTCCCACCCGCTGTAGCCATCAGGCGAGACGCGGTAGGTCCAACTGCCAAGGTGACCGCCATTACGATAGAATATCGCCGTGCCTCCTCCCGCAACCTCCATCACCTTCGCGTAGTTGATTGACGGGGCGATTGGCGCTGCGATCCGTTCCCAGCCGGAATCGATATCGCCTGCCTCCATCGTTCGTGCGCGGTCGCATGCAGTCACTTCGAATGATTTGAGGCCGTAGCAACCCGCAAGGATCTCCAGATGCCCATCTGCATCGCGCCAAATGACCGGCGTCGTATGCTGGTCGGCTGCATAGACCCTGGAGGCAGTATCGTATTCGAGGCCTTCGAAGATCGAAACCTGCGAGGAGAACCGCCGCGACGCCAGATCATATGAGATGGCTTGAGGCAGGCCTGCCGTCCCTCGCCAGGCAATGTAAATCATGTTTCCATGCTGCACCGCCGAAGGGTGCATTCGCATGTCGTAAAACATCTTCACCTGGCCATCCCGGGCAAAGGCTACGATTTGGTCGTGCGAGGCAGGATTGCGAGGGGTCGCACAACCGGCCAAGGCGACAAGCACGACAAATGCGACACACTTTGGCAGCAGTTGTTGAAGCCTCATCAAGCAGCGCCTTTCTGCAAATTGACCCACCGTTGGGATGGGCCCCTCAGCGTTTGTTGGCTCATGTATCATAGACCAGCCTAAAGCCATGATGCCCGAGGCTGGTATCGGGCGACGTCCCCGTTCGTGCGGCGATCCGGTAGCGGTAGCAATAGCTGACGTGACAAAGGAAAGATCCCCCTTTGGAGAGACGGAAGCCTTGCTTGCCCTTGTGTTGCCGCCGGGAGCTGCTGCTGAGTGACCTGACCTTGAACAACTCGCTGGTCCATTCCCACACGTTGCCGACCATGTTGTAGAGACCGTATCCGTTGGGTTCGAATGACTGCGCTGGCGCCGGACCAATGTAGCCGTCAGCGCCGGAGTTAAACTGCGGAAACCTGCCTTGCCATATATTGCAGGGAAAGAAATCGGTGTCATTGGGCTCTTGCCCGCCCCACGGAAACCGAACGTCACCAAGGCCGCCCCGAGCGGCATGTTCCCATTCTGCTTCGGTTGGAAGCCGACCACCAGCCCAGCGCGCGAATGCCTGCGCATCGTTCCAGCTAACGTGCGTAACAGGATGATCCGTATCCGCCAGAGGGGCACCGGGGCCCGCTGGGGACCGCCATGTTGCACCTTCAACTTCGCGCCACCAAGGGGCTGCTGCCACCCCTCGTGTCGGCTCTGCGTCGGCGGGCAACAGCCCTTCGAAAACGAATGATGATCCAAGTCTCTCGGCCTCGGTCACAAAGCCGGTCGAGTCCACGAATGCGGCAAACCGTCTGGTCGTAACGCAAGCGGCGTCCATCCTGAAGTCAGCGATCCGTTTACGCCTGACGACGCCTTCGCCGTCGGCGGTGATGACCGGATCGCGTGTGCCGACCTGGACTGCTCCTCCGGGGATCAACACGGTTTTGCTGCGGTCCACTTCCGCACCGCTGCCCTGCCGGATGGACAAGACATTGCCACCTGCGGGCTTTCGTTCCGCCGAAGAAATGCAGCAAGACTGGCGGCCGTCCATGCCGGGATCACCCACTGACCGCAGCAGACATGACCTTCGATCCCCGCAGTGCCAAAGCCGCCGCGATGTTGTGCTCCGCATTGCCCAGATGTTCGCGCAAGGCCCGTGCCGTCCTGCGCGGGTCTCGAGCTAGCAAGGCATCGACGATTTCCTGGTGCTTCCTCAGCTGGACAGTCTTGTTCACATGCCTTTGACTGGAGACGAAACGCGCTCGCCATAACTTCGCGTTGAAGACGTTGTGCACCTCGACGAGTTCCGGATTGTGCGAAGCGGCAACGATGGAGGAATGAAAACGCATGTCTATCGAGAACAGCTTCAAGCGGTCTTGGGCATCGGCAAGCTCGACCATCTGTTCCTGCAACTGCGCGATCTTGGACAACTCCCTGTCAGTAGCATGCACGCAAGCCAATTCGCCAGCCAATGCCTCCAGTGAACCCTGAATTACGAGCCAGTTTGCCAGTTGCTCCATCGGAGGGTCGGCGACCTGAGGACGACGTGTCTCCGAATAGACCACCAGGCCGGTCGCCTCGAGTTGCCTGATGGCCTCGCGCACGGGGGTTCGGCTGATACCCAGAAGTTCCGACAGCTCCCGCTCGTTTATGGGGCAGCCGGGCGGCAGCTTTTCCAGCAGGATCAGTTCGCGCAGCTTCTCTGCAGCCTCGTCGGCAAGGCTTGCCTTTTTCAGCGTGTCCAACTCTTGCCCGAGAATGGCCTTCAAGTCCCGGTTAGCCTGCATCTACTTGCCCCATGACAGCACGACCGGGTCCAACGGCCTGAGGTAGCGCATCAACTGCTCCTTCAGTTCCCTTGCTAACGGCACCAATGGATGGCGGCAATGGTCAGAACGGATCACTCCTCCCTCCATCATCGCAGCCTTGGCAGCACGCAGTCCGCACTGACGATTCTCATGATTGATCGCCAGTGCAACGCGAGAGTAGGTGGCAATGGCGGCTTCGGTTTCTCCGGCCTGGAACTTCTGCAGCACAGGCTTGATCTGGTCCGGGATCATGGCGCTGGTCATTGTTCCGCGTGCACCCGCTTCCAGATCAGCCAGCAGGGTTATTCCTTCCTCCCCGTCGAACGGCCCTTCGATCGCCCTTCCGCCCTGAGCAATGAGCGCGCGCAGCTTCGCGGCAGCCTGTGCACTTTCAATCTTGAAAAGGCCGACCATCTCGATTTCTCTCGCCATACGCACCAGTAGCTCGACTGGCAGGTCAATTCCTGAGAGCGGAGCATCCTGTACCATTATCGGGACGCCGACCTTTCCGACCTCGGCAAAATGTTCAAAAGTCTGTTCGGGCCCGGCTCGCAACAGGGCACCGTGATAGGGTGCCATCATCATCACCAGATCACCGCCGAGAGCCTT